>JAUTWY010000415.1 GCA_030838305.1 Acidobacteriaceae bacterium | reverse complement strand
CATGGGTCGGGTTCTGGGCAGAGTGCTGCTGCTTCGATTCTAGGAGCCGCTTCCAGACCCAGCAATCAGTAAGGCCCAGCCCGCGATTACGAAAGTCACCGGTACTGACATTCAATGCTCCCGATTCATCGCAGGCCGCCAGAAGTTTGTGATATGGCAGCCGATTCGTTTTCAAGACAGGAGTCGGATCAGACAAGATTCGTATCAGGGCACCGCTTGAGCGGTGCCGTCTGCCGCCGAATAATGCATTCGGCTTTAGCCGGCGGTCCCACATTTGGGGGAAACTACCGTCATTTGCTATCGTGCCCCATGCCTCTCGCTCCCTCCGCCCCGGAAATCCAGGAAAAAGGTCTTCACCACCAACTCACCGCCGGACAAATGACCATGGTCGCCGTCGGCGGCTCCATCGGTACCGGGCTTCTCCTCGGCTCTGCCGCTGCGCTCGAAATGGCGGGCCCTAGCGTGATCCTGAGCTACATTGTCGCCGCCTTCCTTGCCTACACCGTTGCCATGGCTCTCGGCGAATTAGCCAGCATGCACCCCGCCGCGGGATCGTTCGGCGTCTACGGCGAACTTTATCTCAATCAATACTTGGGATTTCTTTGCCGCGCCGCATATTGGGCCGCCATCGCCTTCTCCATCGGAGCCGAGCTCGTTGCCTCCGCCGCCTACATGACCTATTGGTTCCCAACCGTGCGTGGCGAAGTTTGGGTCTTCGTGTTTTCCGCTCTGCTTCTGATTGTCAACCTGCGCAACGTAGGTTCCTTCGGACGCTTCGAATTCTGGTTCGCCATGA
Source organism: Acidobacteriaceae bacterium (assembly GCA_030838305.1). Lineage (GTDB taxonomy): Bacteria > Acidobacteriota > Terriglobia > Terriglobales > Acidobacteriaceae > Sulfotelmatobacter. Next base: position 11,196 of record JAUTWY010000415.1, on the reverse strand, counting down.
TCAAGTTCGCCACCATCGCCGCGTTCATCCTGGCGGGCGCGGCTCTGCTGTTGACCGGCCGTGTGGCACCGCAGTATACGGCCCAGGGCGGATTCTTGCCCAAGGGTCCAATCGCACCTTTGCTGGCGGTATTCTGGGCCATCTACGCTTTCGGCGGCGTAGAGATGGTGGCCGTCACCACCGGGGAATCACGCTCTTCCAAGGATATTCCCCGCGCCACGCGTCTCACCTTCCTGCTGCTCGCCGGCATCTACCTCGGCGCAATCACTGTACTGGTCGGCGTGATGCCTTGGAACCACACTGGCGTCAGCGAGAGTCCCTTCGTCAGCGTGCTCCGCCTGGCCAAAGTTCCAGCCGCAGCCTACTTCATGAATTTCGTTGTCCTTACCGCAGCGTTGTCTGGGGCCAATGCCAAACTCTACGTCGCCTCCCGCCTCTTGTTTTCCATGGGCCGCTCCGGATGGGCGCCAGCCCGAGTGGGACAACTTAATGCAGCCGGATCGCCGCGTTTGGCTCTCCTCGTTTCGTCCTACGGAATCATTACAGCGCTCATCATCGAAAACTGGGCTCCGAAACAAGCGTTCCTCTACATCATGGGAGCCGCATTCTCGGGTCTGATCCTGTCTTGGGTGATTTCACTGGCAGCGCATGTAAGCTTCCGCTGGCGACTCACTCCACAACAAGTCGCAGCCATGCCCATGCGCTCTCCGCTGGGAATCTGGGGATCGCTGTTCGGTTTCGTGCTGGTCTCAATTGCCGTCATCCACACTCTCTTCTCATCGCGCGTAAACCAGATCGGCGGATTTGTCTTCTTCTCAGCCCTCACCATCGCCTACTTTCTGTTGAAGCCCCGCTCCTCGTCCTGAGGCAGAGAACTCTTCTGCTCATGTAGGGACAGCCGCCTCAGCTGTCCCTACGAGCGAAGCGAGTCGTCTCTAGCGCAAACCATTACCAACGTAAGCCCACTCCGCCCTTTTGTGCTGCTAGAGTTCCCTCGCTCCGCTAGCCTCGATACAGGGGGAGTCCCCAAATCCACCCCCGGGACCGAACCCTTGATCTTCGAACCACTTATTTCCTCTGCCATCCTTCTGCGTTCCTCAGATACGCGCCCCATCGTTTGGTGCATCATCGGGTTCTGCGCGGGGATCTACTTGTTTTTCCAGGGCTTCCGCCTGCTCCAGCGCCGGCACCTCATCCTCGACACTCCAGTTTCGAAAATTCGCAGCGCATCGCTCGGCATGGTCGAACTCAGCGGCCTCGCTGTCGGTCCATTCACGATGATCGCGCCCATCACCCAGCGCTCCTGCTTCTACTACCGCACCGTCGCCTGGGAGTGGAAACGCAGCGGCAGAAGCAGCCAGTGGGTCAAAGTGGCTGCCGAGTGCGTGTATGTGCCCTTCTTTCTCGACGACAACACCGGCAAGGTCCTGGTTGACCCGCGTGGCGCCGAGCTCGATCTCCATCGCGACTTCCAAGAGGAATTCTGCGATTCATTCTTCACCACGAAAGAAGAAGCGCCGGACAACGTGCGCGGTTTCCTGGCGCGTCACGGCATTAGCACCACCAACAAAATTAAAGTGGAAGAGTTCTGTATTAAGCCGAAGAATGCGCTCTTCCTGCTGGGGACGTTGCATGAAAATCCCGGCCTGGAACTCACTCCGCAACCGATTCAGGAGACTGAGGCCATTTCGCTGACTACGCGGGACGGTTTTTCAGTCTTTATGGGAGGCTCTGGCCTCGCGCAAGCCGCGCTGTCATTTGCCACTGGAGGTGCCAGCGGCTTTCGAGCAACACCTATCGTGATAACCGGCAATGCGGAACCGCCTCAGGTTATCCATCTCCCTTCCGAGGCAACCCCAACCAAAGCAGCAGACATGACGCAGCAGCAGAAAATCGCGACGGCGTTGCTAAAAGCCGGAATCTCAAGCCCCGCCGCCTGGCTCGCGGCAGGGGTTACAACATCGCCAATCGTCAATAGCGATCCCAATGGCCTGCCGCCTGCCACCGTACCGAACGGCAGTGCGCATGTGCCGCTTCAAACCGAGCCTGACGGTTTCGATCCACACCCTCCAGTCGTTCTCATGAAAGGCAAGAACAGCCCGACCTTCCTGATCTCGTGGCGCAGCCAGCGCGATCTAGCGCGCTCGCTCGGCTGGAAGTGCGCTCTCATGATCTGGGGCGGCCCCTTACTCTCCCTGCTCTGCCTCTACGGCTTGCACCTTTTGACGCCCTGGTTCTAGAGCACCACTGCATAGCTTGTCTTCCCGCGCACATAGGCGGTCATCCCGAGCGCAGCGAGGGACCTTGGTCTGAGCACCGCCAAGAAAATTCTCCCGCCGCACCAGCCTCCTAACCTTCACGCCGAAAATCACCGCCACGTGCTCTAGTACAATGAGCCCGTGAGCAACGCCGTTCGCATTGGAATCCTCGGTGACTTCAATCCCGATTTCCGTTCTCATCCCGCCACCACCGAGTGTCTGCAGCACGCCGCTCGCAAGATTGACTTGACCCTCGAGTCCGAGTGGATACCGACCTCGACGCTGGTCACAAATGGCGTGGAAAAGCTCCTCGAAAGCTTTGATGGAATCTGGGCATCCCCGGGAAGTCCTTACAAGAGTTTCGATGGCATGCTGAAGGGCATCGAGTTCGCCCGCCGGCGTGACTGGCCCTTTCTCGGTACCTGCGGAGGCTTTCAATACGCCCTGATCGAGTTCGCCCGCAACGTTCTCGGCATCGCCGATGCCGACAGCGCCGAAAACAATTCCGGATCAAAGAACATCGTGATCTATCCCGTGGCTTGCGCCGTCCCCGGCCGCAAAGGCGAGGCCCCCAAGCTGTCGGGCAAAGTGCCGGAGATTCGCCTCCGGCCCGGCTCCTACCTGCAATCGTTCTACGGCAAAGAGAAAGAAATCGTGACCGAAGAATTCTTCTGCAACTTCGAAGTGAACCCCGAGTACGAATGGTGCGCCATGGAAGCCGGCTTTCCCATCGTCGCCCGCGGCGCCGAGGGAGAAATTCGCGCCATCGAATCTCCGACCCACCGCTTCTTCATCGCCACGCTGTTCCAGCCACAACTATCTTCGACCGAAAAGAAACCGCATCCCGTCGTCTTAGCCTTCGTCCAGGCCGCCGCCGACTGGGAACGCAAGAAGCTTGACGACAGCGTCCTCGAATAGCTTTTTCTCACCACAGAGATACAGAGAAAAGCAAAAACTGGTAAAGACCCAGGACTGGGGATTCTCTGATTGGTGGCGCGGGGCGCTAGCTGTTGCCAATTTGGATGTGTTCCACCGCAAGCGACTCACGGCCGTTACACCTGTTTGGTTTTCTCTGTGTCTCTGTGGTGAAAAACCTTGCGAAAAGATCTATTCCAGTTACCAAAGTCCTTGCACTCGCTTGCTTTGCGCCGCAGCACCAATCGCATCTACAGCGGCCTGGCCTCCTTCGCTAGACTTCTTCCCGAAGCACAAATTAAAGGACCTGGGAATTGCGCCTCCCCGATCCTTCCCCCCGAACTACCAGTCGTGCCCCTGCGCGCAGCGAGGAGCCGAAACAGTATGCCCGGGCAGTGGATTCAATCATTCCGCATTCCGCTCACCACTTTCATCAGCTATATTCCGGTCATTGCGACGGTTGTGACCTGCTTCTTCAGCTTGATCCTGGCCCGTGCCACGCTGCGTTACGTGGAAGCCACCGACAAAGGTCTGGCGCTGGCGCGCGAAGAGTTTGAACGCGAATGGACGCCCGATTTGCACATCAAACTCGAGCGTGTTTCGGCCACAGAAGCGAAGGTCATTGTCACCAATCTGGCCAAGAGTTCGGTCCTGTTGCAACTGTTGCAGTTGCGCAGACTCTCGCACGCCATGCCCTTCGAACGCTGCCGCCTCAACGATCCCTTGGTCGGCGGCATGACTTGGTCCCAGGAAATGGGCAAGCGCATCCTGGCCTGCACCGATTCAGATTTCGAAGGTCCGATCGCGGCCTCAATCACTTTTTATGCCGCGGGACGAATGTTCCGCACTGATTGGTTTCGTTCGAACATTCAAGTGCGCGAAGGCCGCATCGTCAGCCTCGAACCCAGCAATATGCCAGCCCGCCGCGTGCGCGTGATTGAACGCAAAGGCCCAGAGCGCCGTCGTGAATTCGTGCAGGACGTAACCGGTACGGCAACTCCCGACAAGGTCGCCAGTAGCCCAGACCCAAAATTCTTCGTCACCGGAGCGTGAAAGAGGATTACGGATTTTGGCGGCCGGGTAGATGCGGTTAATGGCTCAGGCACCATTACAAGAGATTGATTTTCAATCCGCATTGCTGGCTAAAGTTTGCCCAGCTGTCGCCGATCTTCTTCATATGCTAAACCCTGTCAGTAGTGCACACGCCAGCCAAACCTCCGAAACCGCCAAATCGGCCGCGCCAAAGCCTCAGACTGCTCAGCCGCAGAAGAGCACGTTACCTTCGGACACGGTCACGCTGAAAAGCACGGGCGATGCCGATCACGACGGCGACAGTAAATAACACCACTCTAACCTTAACCCCATCGACAGTTGAAGGACAAAATATAGAGGGCGGGCAATTCGCTCGTCCTCCCTTTGTCTTGTTCCTGTTCGAAGACTCAATTCCCTACAAGATACTGCGGTCCTACGCCGCTTTCACAAACCGCAGCGACGCCGAATTCATGCAATAGCGCAGCCCGGTCGGCCGCGGACCGTCGTCGAATACGTGCCCCAGGTGAGCGTCGCACTCCGTGCACGCAACTGCAACCCGCTCCATTCCGAGCGTACTATCGTGGATCTCCCGCACATTCTCTTTCGCCAGCGGCTCCCAGAAACTCGGCCAGCCCGTGCCCGAATCAAATTTCGTCGCGGAGTTGAACAGCGCGTTGTCGCAGCAGATGCAGCGATAGATGCCCTTGTCGTGCAAATTCCAATACTTCCCGCTGTACGCAAATTCCGTATCGGCGTGCCGCGTAATCTCGAACACCCCCGAAGGAAGCTGCTCTTGCCACTCCGCTTCGGACTTCACCACCTTCGCAATCTTCACCTTGGCCAGCCGCTTGCCGTCATCGGAGAATTGCACAATCGTCACTTCCCCAGGCATCGTCTTCGCCTCGGCCACGATCGCGTAGGGCCTTCGCCAAGACCACAGCACCGCTCCGCCCAGCGCAGCGCCCAGACTGGTTAGAAACACCCGTCGCGAAACGTTGCCCTCGGGCTTAATGCCATCCAACTCGAACATAGCGTCTCCTAAATGAGTTCTCAGCAAAATCCCTCCTGTGCGACTGAGAACTGAGAACTACTTCCACAACTCCGGAAATTCCTTCCGCAAATTCGCCACCTTCGGCGCATCGTTGTAAACAATGTAAGGATCGTTCGGATGCACCGTCGCATAATTCTGGTGATAACCTTCCGCCGGATAAAACGCCTGCAACGGCGTCACCTGCGTCGCAATCTTCCCACGAAAAACTTTGGCCTGATCGAGCTGCGCGATGTAAGCCTCGGCAATGCGCTTCTGATCGTCATTACCATAGAAGATCACCGAGCGGTACTGCGTGCCTTGATCCGGCCCCTGCCGGTTCACTTCCGTCGGATCGAGCGCCACCGAGAAAAACACTCGCAGCAACTCTCCATAACTAACCTTCGACGGATCGTAAACAATCTGCACCGATTCGGCATGCCCGGTCCGTCCGCCGCTCACGGTCTCGTAATCGGGATTCTTCACCGAGCCGCCCGCATATCCCGAAGTCACGCTCACCACGCCCTTCACATGCTGAAACACCGCTTGGATTCCCCAGAAGCATCCCCCCGCCACCACCGCCGTCTGCTTCGCCGAAGCGGACGCCTTCGCCTCGTCCACCACAGGCGCGGGCACCGCCGCACTTGCTCCGCTCCCCGCCCGGCAAGCCACCGCGCCCGCCAGCACCGTCAACATCATCGCCATCATGCGAACCGAAACTTTCGACATAGAATTCCCTCCGCCTTTATCGCCGTTCTGACCATTAGAGCTACAAGTCTAGCGGAAGTTTCGCATGCGCATGTCACGGACAGACCCCGTAGATTTTCATGTCCGAAGACGCTTCGCAAATTATTAATTGCAAATAGGTTAGAAACGAAACTAGAGTGGCGTTGGTTGATCGTAACCCTCTTTGGCACGCCTTATTTTTAGGTCACATCCACTCATTGACACTGACAAATCGGCGGCGTATAAGGTCTTTGCAAGCAAATCCAAATCTCGTCGCGCTCGGGCACCTGCTTTTTCTTCATTCTTCAGACCCCAGGGACAATTAGTGATTTTGGAGATGGTGAATGTCCTCTCCAGGCATTCCTCAGGGTAACCGCTGGTTTTTGTGTCTTTTGCTCGGGGTAGCGGCAATCACGACTTCCGCTTCGGGGCAGACGATATCTCTCGCGCCTGCGACTTTGGCATTCGGAAACCAGGTTGTCGCCACAACCAGTGGCGTCAAGAGAATAACGTTAACCAATACCGGCACTGCCGGGCTGACCATTTCGAGCATCGCTGTGAGTGTTCCTTTCGGACAGACCAACACCTGCGGAAGCGGGCTGGGAGCGGGAACCAAGTGCACGATCAGCATTACATTCACTCCGAGCACCACGGGCGGCACCACCGGCACCTTGACCGTGAGCGGAAATGCCGGCAACAGTCCGCAGGCAGCGACCTTGACGGGAACCGGCGTGCTGCCAGTGACGTTGTCTCCCACGGTTCGCGGATTTGGCAGTGTCACTTTGGGGACAACGAGTACGCCCGTAATTTTCACACTCACTAACAATCTAAGCACAGCGGTGACGATCTCCAGCATTGCGACCACCGGGAACTTCGCCCAGACCAACACCTGTAGCGCTACCCTCGCAGCCAAAGGCAAGTGCACTATCAGCACAACGCTCACACCCACGGTGACGGGCACGCAAACCGGGACGCTTGCGATTTCGGATACGGCTAGCAACAGTCCGCAAACGGCATCGTTGTCGGGAAGCGGGAATACCAATGGGCTGGTCTCAGTGAAGGTCACGCCGTCTGTTCCTTCTGTGTCGGTAGGAGGAAGCCTGCAGTTTGATGCTGTGGGCACGTTTAATACCGGGCGCAGCTACGACGTTACCCAATCGGCGGCATGGACTACATCCAAGAGCAGCGTTGCTGCGATGACGAGCGGGGGAAGTAAAGGGAACTTTACAGGTGTGGGCGTAGGAACTACGACGATAAAGGCAGCGCTGAGTGGGATTAATGGATCGACGACCCTGACTGTCGTCAAACCACAGCCAGTTTTGATTTCGATTGCAGTTACACCGCAGAACCCGGCGATTGCCTTGGGAAGCATCCAGCAGTTCGTGGCTACGGGAACGTACAGCGACGGCAGCACGCAGAATCTGACAGGGATCACACAGTGGACTTCGGGAACCGCCGCGATCGCCGGTGTCAGTGGATCAGGTTTGGCCACGACACTGACGAGCGGTTCAACAACGATCGCAGCCTCGCTTGGCAGTATTAGCGGTTCAACAACGCTGACAGTGAATCCGGCTGCCCTCGTCTCGATTGCAGTCACCCCGGCAAACGGCTCTATCGCGCTGGGGACGATGGAACAATGCAAAGCGACCGGCACCTACACGGACGGCAGCACTCTGGATCTGACTACCCTGGTGAACTGGAAATCATCCGCTACGGCGGTGGCTACGGTCAGCAATACCCCCGGGACGCAAGGCTTGGCAAACAGTCTGGCTGTGGGTAGCAGCAGCCTTTCGGCGAGCCTGGGCACGATTACCGGAAGCACCAATCTGGCGGTGACGCCGGCAGCCCTGGTGTCAATCGTGGTAACGCCGGCGATCCCAACGATTTCGCTCGGGATCAGCCAGCAGTTCACGGCCACGGGCAACTATACCGATGGCAGCACGCAAAATATCGGCAACGCGGTGCAGTGGAGTTCGGACACGGCTGATGTGGCTACGATCAGCAATGCCAGCGGCCGTCAGGGACTGGCGAGTAGCGTCGGCGCGGGAACAACCACCATCAGCGCCAGTTCAGGAACGATCTTGGGTTCAACGATTTTGACAGTAAGCCCCGCGGTATTGGTGTCAATCGTGTTGAGTCCCGCAAATCCCTCGCTATCTTTGGACAGCACCGAGCAATTTACGGCAGCGGGGACCTTTACTGACGGCAGTACGCAGAATGTCACCAGCGCGGTCACCTGGTCCTCGGACACTCCCACAGTGGCGACGGTGAATGCGGGCGGCCTGGTCATCCCGCTCGCGGATGGAACCACCGACATCACTGCCACGTCGGGGACGGTCAGCGCATCGACCGCGCTGATAGTGACTGAGGTTCCGCTGGTGTCAATCAACGTGAATCCAGCGGTGGCGAATGTTGCGATGGGAACAACGCAACAGTTTACAGCCACAGGAACTTACAGTGACAGCAGCGTCCAGGATATTACCGCAACCGTGCACTGGAGTTCTTCCGACGGAACGCTGGCAACGGTGAGTAACGATACGGGGACGGCAGGCCTGGCCAGCACCTTGGGCAGCGGAGCGGTAACGATCCTGGCAAGTTCCGGTACGATCAGCGGTTTCGCGAACCTGACAGTCACACCAGCAGCGTTGATGTCGATTGCGGTGAGTCCGCAGAATCCTTCCATCGCACTGGGTGCAAGTCAGCACTTCACGGCTATTGGAACTTTCAGCGACGGCTCGACACAAGATCTCACATCGACTGCCACTTGGGATTCGTCAACCGCGGCGGCGGCAGTAATAAGCAACAGTCCCGGCACCCAGGGACTCGCAACCAGCGCCGGCGTGGGGCTGACGACAATCACTGCAACGCTGGGCAGCATAACCGGATCGGCTAACCTGGCTGTGAATACAGCCACGGTAGTTTCGATTGCGGTTTCGCCGTCTTCTGGCACCGTTCCATTGGGCGCAATCGAGCAATTCACTGCCTTGGGAACGTACAGTGACGGTACCACCCAGGACTTGACCGGAATTGTAAATTGGGGATCCTCGAACATCGCAATCGCGGTAGTCAGCAATGCAGGAGGAAGGATAGGACTGGCAAGCACGCTGGCCGCCGGATCAGTCACGATCCAAGCGAGCTTGGGGACAATCATCGCATCCGCGACGCTCACGGTTCTACCGCCCGCTCTTGCATCGATTGCGATAGCACCTTTGTCGGCGACAATCTCGGCAGGGACGTCACAACAATTTACCGCCACAGGTATTTACGCCGACGGCAGCACACAAGACGTTACATCGTCGGTGTTTTGGCTGTGCCCGAATTCCTCAGTTGCAACAATCAGCAATCTCAGTGGAGCACGGGGCCTGGCGAAAGGTATTGCGGTCGGCGCCTGTACCATAACAGCAACTCTCGGATCGCAGACCACTTCTGCAAACCTGCTGGTGACCGGGGCGCTGCAATCGATTGTCGTCACCCCAACCGCTCCGATTTTGCCGGCAGGGACTTCATCTCCGATGAACGCAATAGCGCTCTATGCAGATGGCGGATCTCAGGACGTAACTGCTCAGACAGTTTGGCAATCCACAGCTCCCGCCATCGCGACCGTGGCTTCAAACGGCGCCGTCAATGCAGTCTCGATGGGAACAGTACGGATCTATGCGGTATACCGAAGTCATTGGGAAGTAATCCCAATTGTTGTCGGCCCGCGCAACGGAGCCAGTTTGTCATCACTCAACATCACGGGAGCCGCGACACTAACTCCTTCGTCCACGTCGCAGCTGACCGCCACTGGTGTGTTCAGCGATGGTACCAGTCTGAACTTGATTTCGGTTTTGACTTGGGATACGTCGGACCCCACCGCCGTTGTGGTCTATGGTGCGATGGATGACATGGCATTTGCGGGACAGATTGTCGGAATTTCTGCAGGGACAGCGACCATATCGGCTTCGTATGGTCAAGTCACTTCTTCGTTTTCAGCGACGGTTACGGGAACGACGCCACTGGTCACCGGCCTTTATACCTCTCCGCTGAATCCTACGCTAGCGCCAGGTGCCTCTCAGGAGTTGCGGGGCGAGCTTCGTTTTGGGAACGGAACAGTTTCAGAGGTGGCAGAACCCATCCGGTGGACTTCGAGTGATCCCACGGTGGTCGCAGTGGAACCAAACGGAATGGCCGATGCCGTGAGCAATGGTTCCGCAACTGTGACAGCCACCCTGGGATCATGGACCAGTACGATCTTGGTTACAGTCGAGTCAGGTGGCGGAAGAATTCCCCTCGATCAAATGGGACCCGCCGACAGCTATCTCGGATTTAGCGGTGGCCTTTATGGTTTCAACTCCAACACGATGCCTCCAACGCACAATCTGGACGGACTCGTGACCGCAGCGGCCGTGGTCCCTCTCAATTCAGCCGGTCAACCCGATCCGGTGAATGGGAAGATCATCATGCTCGGGTTGGGAATGTCCAACGCTCTCATTGAATTCTCGTCTTTTGTTCCGCAAGCGCAAACCTACCCGGCGATAAATCCCAACCTGTCAATAGTAAACGGCACCAAAGGCAGCGAGGTGATGTGTGAGTGGACCGTCTGGCAGCCCGGGAAAGCAGTGACAACTTCGGACTGCACCAGCGCTCTGGATCCACAGAATCAGTACGACCGCGTGCAAAGCCAACTCCTGTGTGGCACGAACTGCAATAACAGCTATGAATCTCAAGTGGAAGTGGTGTGGTTCAAGAATGCCGATTCGAGACCCGCACTGCAAAGCATGCGAACCCTTTGCGATCCTGCTCAAGCTGGATGCGTTAACGACAACAATACCGACGCGATTTGGTTTGAAGTGGAATGGGGAAGGGTGATGCGGGCGCTACGGGCCCGCTACCCCAATTTGAAACAGGTCTTTGTCGAGTCTCGCATTTATGCGGGGTATGCTTTGGGCGGGCTCAATCCTGAGCCTTATGCATACGAGTATGGTTTTTCCACGCAGTGGCTGATCCAAGCTCAAATTAACCAGATGGATTGTTTGAATTCAGGCCGCACGAACTGCGTTGACCCCATCGCGGGAGATTTGAATTATGCAAATGGAACGGCCGCATGGATCGCATGGGGGCCTTATCTATGGGCGCCAGGCGATGTTGCGAATGGCAATGGCGTAGTATGGCTTCCGAATGATCTCGCCAGTGATGGAACCCACCCACAACAGCCAAAATTGTGCGGACCCGGTCCCTGTGGTGCGCAAAAAGTGG
>JAUTWY010000413.1 GCA_030838305.1 Acidobacteriaceae bacterium | reverse complement strand
AGGTAGCAACTCCAACTCAGCGAGTACGCCGTCAGTGTCAGTATGAAATAGAGATGGCTCATCTTGGTTCTATGCCAGCCGCGGTCCGTACTTTTCCCGCGTCGCGTCTCTGAAATGTCAGGAGCCGTGTATCCTGAGTATAGCCCACGAGAACAACCACTTACATAGCGTACGCAGCCGCACCGCAGCAAGGACGCGCTGGATTTGCTATTCTCTCTGCGGACGCCAGGCAAGCCGAATCTAGGTCATATGCCACCACTAAACACACTTACGGCCACCGAACGCGACGGGATCGATCGCAAGAACCTCTTCCTCCGCGCTTGCCGCGGTGAAGCTCTAACTCGCGTCCCTGTTTGGATGATGCGGCAGGCTGGACGTTATCTACCGGAATATCGCGCCATTCGTGCCACGCGCCCTTTCCTGGAAGTTTGCAAAACTCCCGACTTGGCGGCCGAGGTCTCTCTGCAGCCCTTTCGCATCCTGGGGGTCGATGCCATCATCGTTTTCTCGGATATTTTGATTCCCGCCGAAGCCATGGGCATGCATCTCGAGCTAAATGACGCCGGCCCAAATCTTCCCAGTCCCATACGCAGCGCGGCCGACGTCGCCAGCCTTCGCATCTTCGACCCAGAGCTGGAGACTAAATTCCTGCCGGAGACCATTCGCCGCATCGTAAAGAGCGTCGGCCCGGATGTGCCGGTCCTGGGTTTTGCGGCCGCCCCGTGGACGCTGGCCTGCTACATGGTCGAAGGGAAAACTAAGGAAGGCTTCTCGACGGTTAAGAGCTTTCTGTACCATGAGCCCGAGACGTTCCGGCTACTTCTTAACAAAATCGCGCTGGCCACCATTGCCTATCTGCGAGCGCAAATCGACGCGGGCGCTTGTGCAGTACAGCTGTTTGATACCTGGTGCGGAGAGCTGAACCTGGAGGACTACGAAGATTTCGCGCTACCCGCGGTTCAACAGGTCATCGCAGGGATCTCTGGCAAAGTTCCGATCATTTACTACACCAAGGCTTCTAATCACCTGATGTCAGCCGTAGCCCGCTCCGGAGCCAACGTGCTGAGCGTCGATTGGCGCGCCGATCTCGCCGCGTTGCGAAAAGCTCTCAGCCCCAAAATCGCTCTACAGGGAAATGTGGATCCCGCTGTTTTGCTCGGTCCCACCGGCAAAATCCGCGAAGCCACACAAAGCGCCCTATCCGCGTTGAACGGAATAGGCCACATTCTTAATCTCGGCCACGGTATCTTTAAACAAACACCGGTAGAAAACGCGCGACTCTTTATCGAAATCGGCCAGCAAACGGTGGTCGGCTCGGCGGGCAAAACGAATCAGCCGACTTCCGCTGCTTATTCGCGCTGAGGACCATGACGTGACGCTCACCACTCCTAGCCTCCAACGCATGCGCGAGGAATTGCAAATCAGTGAAGAATTTCTCGGCCGCTATAATCGCCCTGGACCTCGTTACACAAGCTACCCCACTGCGCCAGTCTGGAATGACGCGTTCGGCCCTGATGATCTCGAATCCGTCCACGCCGAAGCGCAAAGGGCGCAGACATCCATTTCGCTGTACATGCATCTGCCCTTCTGTGAGAGTTTGTGTCTTTTTTGCGCCTGCAACGTAATTATTCAGAAAGATAAACGCGTCGCAATACCGTATCTCGATGTACTCAAGCGCGAAATCGAACAGGTGGCTCGCGGAGTTTCGCGCGATCGCCCCGTAGTGCAATTCCACTGGGGCGGCGGCACACCTACGTATCTCACCCCGCAACAACTTGAGGATTTATTTGGATTCGCGCGCGAACATTTTAATTTTTCGCCGGACGCGGAAATCGGCATTGAAATCGACCCGCGGGTAACCACTCGCGAACACCTTGAAACCTTGCGTCGCTTAGGCTTTAACCGACTCAGCATGGGCATCCAGGATTTTCATCCCGAAGTGCAGGCGGCCATCAACAGGATCCAGCCGTTCGAATTGACGCGCGACTTGCTGCTCGCCGCGCGCGACTTGCAATTCGACAGCGTCAATGTCGATCTCATTTATGGTTTGCCTTATCAGTCGCCGGAACGTTTTAGCCACACCGTCGATCAGATTCTCGAGCTGCAACCCGACCGCATCGCGCTATTCAGTTATGCCCATGTGCCCTGGCTCAAAAAGCAGCAAGGGGCCTTCGCCACGCATTTGCCGGAAGGTATGCAGAAATTTGAAATCTTTCGCTCCGGCCTGATGAAGTTCATCGAAGCCGGCTACCTCTATATCGGCATGGATCATTTCGCCAAGCCCGGCGATGAGCTGGCCGTGTCGCAGCAGCAGCGAACTCTGCACCGCAATTTTCAGGGCTACACCACCAAGGCAGGAGCCGATCTCTACGGCATGGGCGTCACCGCCATCAGCGCGTTTCAAAATGCTTACGCACAAAATCATCGCGATCTCCCAAGTTGGCAAAAAGCCGTGCAGGATCGCGGCATCGCCACCATGCGTGGTTATCGCCTCTCGGACGAGGACCGTCTGCGGCGCGCCGTCATCAATCGGCTTCTTTGTCACACAGTAATCGTGAAAGATGAAATTTCCCGTGAATTCGGTGTCGACTTCGATCAATACTTCGCCGCTGAGCTCGGTCAGCTTGACGGGCCCCGTGAGGATGGCTTGGTGATGCTGGACGATAAGGAAGTGCGCGCCACCTGGCTTGGGAGAATCTTCATCCGCAATCTTGCGATGATTTTCGATCCGTATCTCGAAAAGCAGCACTTGAACGCCATACCGTTATTTTCAAAAACTCTGTAGCATCAACCGTCATGCCCTCATCATTCCTGTGACCGCTCACGTCCCAACGTTGGTTGTCGGCGCGGGAATATCGGGCCTGGTGTGTGCGTATGAGTTGCGGAAGGCAGGCATCGACGCACAGGTCGTCGAATCCACCGCCATCCCCGGCGGTGTGATTCGCAGCGAACGGCGCGAAGGTTATCTGCTGGAATTTGGACCGCAAAGCTTTAACGCTACTTCCGCACTGCTCAACCTGTGGCCCGAATTGCACATCGACGATCAACTCCTCCCTGCGCCGGCTAATGCCCCCCGTTACGTGCTCGTCAAAGGCACGTTGCGGCCCGTTCCGCTCAGCCCACCAGCATTCATGGCGTCATCGTTGTTCAGCCCGGTAACAAAGCTGCGCGTCGTGCGCGATATTCTCGGTCGCTCTACGCCGCCTCAGAGCAACGAATCCGTCGCTGCCTTCACCCGCCGCAAATTTTCACGTGAACTTCTCGATAAGCTGGTAGGCCCGTTCGTCTCCGGTATTTATGCCGGCGATCCAGAGAAGCTCAGTCTGCGAAGCGCGTTTCCTCAGTTGTACGAAGCGGAGAAGTCCGCAGGTAGCGTCATTCGGGGTTTATTGTTCTCAGCAAGAAAGCGCTCCGCCTCCGCCGAAAAATCCACGTTGCAAACCTTCCGAGAAGGCAATCAAACATTAATTCAGGCTCTGGCCGCGAATCTGGGATCCAATCTCCGTTGCGGCGTCACCGCTCAACGTGTCCGGCTTACAACGGCATCCCGCGACACTCCGATCCTCGAAGTAACGCTTCTGGCAAACGGCCGAGGAGAAGTTCTCACCACCCATCGGCTGATCATCGCCACGCCAACTCAACAGGCTGCCACGTTGCTGCGCGATGTTGATGCGCAATTCGAATCTGCATTATCAGCAATCGCTTACGCACCGGTTGCCGTAGTCTCACTCGGCTATCCCAAAAGTGCAATTCACCACTCGCTCGAGGGTTTTGGTTTTCTCGTGCCGCGTTCGTCTGGATTACGAGTCCTGGGTACCGTTTGGAACTCCTCGCTCTTTCCCAACCGCGCTCCAGACGGACACGTTTTGCTCACCAGTTTCGTGGGTGGTGCCACGGACCCAAGCGCCGTCTCGCTGGCTGAATCCGAAATTGTGTCCATCGTACATCGCGAGCTGGCATCCGTACTTGGCATCTCCCAGCCGCCATCGTTTTCGCACGTTCAAGCCTGGCAACGCGCCATACCGCAATACAACCTCGGCCACACTGAACATATAAGTCAGCTGGACCACATGCAGCGCAAGTACCAAGCGATCCGGCTCATCGGCAATTATCTTCGCGGCCCTGCCTTGGGAGCCTGTGTCGAACAAGCCTTGACCATAGCCCAAGAGGCGATTAAACGAGACCACGCAACATGAGCATACCCGCAATGCACGCGCGCTCATCCAGTTAACCGGGTATTCCGTATTCTTACTTAGGAGAAGAAGCTAGACCTCGTGTTCCTTGCGGCATTCAGCCCAAAGGATGATCGCGAAGCGTCTCCCGACGCTGCGCTCGTGCGTCTGCTTCTTCAAAACGACGTGGGCGCGTTTGAAAAAATTTACGACAAATATTCCCGCATCGTTTACTCGCTCGTTCTAAGAATCGTTCAGCAGTCAGGACCTGCCGAAGAAGTTGTACAGGACGTTTTCTTGCAACTGTGGCGGAATTCCGCGCAGTACGATGCCGCTCGCGGACCGTTCGTGCCCTGGCTGCTGACCCTGGCGCGAAATCGCGCGCTCGATACCCTTAGACTTAAGAGCGAGCGCCAGCGCCGCCTGGAGAACCAAACCGACGAATTATTTTCCGTCGTAGTGGCGCCACAATATGAAAAAGAGCTGGACGAAAAGCGCCGTGCTGAGCGTGTCCGGTCGCTGGTCGGAGAATTGAACCCGCAGCAAAAACGCGCTATTGAGCTAGCCTACTTTCAGGGCCTGAGTCACAGTGAAATCGCCACGGAATTAAAAGAGCCGCTCGGCACCGTAAAAAGCTGGATCCGTAACGGGTTGATTCGGCTTAAGGAAGGATTGCACACCGCATCGTGAGCAATTGCGACCAATTCCGGGAGATGTACGAAGCGTACGCGCTAGGCGCGCTCGATCCGCCTGAGCGCGCCGTGCTGGAAGCTCATCTCGCCACCGGCTGCGCGGAATGCGCAAAGTCAGTGGCGGAAGCACGTTGGCTAGTCTCCCAGTTGGCCTACTTGGCGCCCGAGGCTGCGACTTCGGACATGCTGAAGGGCCGCTTGATGCAAACCGTACGGTCAGAGGTAGAAGCAAAATCATCGTCATCAGTTTCGACCGGAGCCACTACAACAGCTTCTGGCATTCCCTATTGGCTGTCAGCCAGCATCGCGGCGTTATTGCTGTTGACGCTTTACTTCGCGTGGGATGCGCACCGCCTGAAGGACGAATTGCGCGCAGCTAACGAGCAAAATCAACGAAACGAGCAACTTGTAGCCAGTGCAAAAGGTGAGTTCGCAGCAACTCAGCAAAAGCTCGCCGCCATGGAAGAGCAAATGGCCAAAATGCACCGTGAAACCGCCATTTTGACCGACCCTTCCTCGGTCAAAATAATGCTGGCGGCGCAAAAAATTCAGGCTCCCCAGATGGTCGCCATGTGGCACGCTAAATACGGCATTGTGCTTACCGGACAAAAGGTCCCCATGCCGTCCGGCAACCGCGTTCTGCAATTGTGGTTAATCCCAAAGGCGCGCGGCGGCAAGCCTATGCCATCCATGACGGTGCGCCCGGACGCCAACGGAAACTTCGAAGTCTTGGTTTCCAATCCGCCCGCTGCTGGCAGCGATACCAAAGCGCTGGC
>JAUTWY010000390.1 GCA_030838305.1 Acidobacteriaceae bacterium | reverse complement strand
CTCTTCACTGACCACTGATCACTGCTCCGGCACCGCCGCCCCGTCGGCCCGCGCATCCGACGCTCCATAGTTCACCTTGGCCTTCGAATCGTGCAGCACCGCCTGCCCGCGACCCATGGCGGTCGTATAGTCACGCCGGACGTCCAACTGATGCCCCATCGCTGAAAGTTTTTGCCGGACTTCCGTCGGCACTCGCGATTCGATCACAATGTTGCACCCGCTTTGTGGACTCACGGTGAAGCGCGCGTTCTCCATTGCCTCCTGAATGTTCATCCCATAGTCAACCACGTTGGAAACGAATTGCGCGTGGGCCAGTGGCTGGTTCGCGCCCCCCATGATTCCGAAGCCAATATGCTGATCTCCATACTCCATGAAGGCTGGGATAATGGTGTGAAACGGCCGCTTGCGCGGCGCCAGCGCATTCGGCGATGCCGCATCCAGGGAAAACAGCGCGCCGCGATCCTGCAACACGAATCCCATGCCACGCACCACAATGCCCGAGCCGAACGCCTCATAATTACTTTGAATCAACGAAACAATATTCCCTTCCCGATCCACCACCGAAAGATAAGTCGTGTCGCTGAAGGGCGGCGCTCCAGCCGCAACCTCGCAATTCGCTTTGCCGGGATTGATTAGTTTCGCGCGATCGCGTGCGTATTCCTTTGACAACATCCCCTTCACCGGAATCTTGGCGAACCGCGGGTCGGCGTTGTAACGCCCCAGATCGGCGTATGCCAGCTTCATCGCTTCGATCTTCTTATGCAGTTCCGCCACGCTGAGGGGACCGTCCGGCGAGGCTGGCGTAGTCTCCATGATATTCAGCATCTCCAGTGCCGCCATCCCCTGGCCGTTGGGAGGAAGTTCATAAACTTTCCAGCCGCGATACGTAGTTGAAATCGGCTCGACCCACTCCGGCGAAAACTCGGCCAGATCATCCGCCGCCATCGTCCCGCCCAGACTCTGCGACGTTTTCACAATCGCCCCTGCAATCTCGCCTTTGTAAAACGCTGCTGCCCCGTGTGTCGCCACCGACCGCAAGGCTTTCGCCAGATCGTGATTCTGGAAAATCTGTCCCACTACTGGAGGCTTTCCACCTGGCAGATAGACCCGTCGCCCCTCGGGATCATTCGCAAACCAGTCGGCTGAATCTTTCCAATACGACGCAATGATTTCCGGAACCGGATAACCATCTTCCGCATAAGAAATCGCAGGCTGAAAAAGATCCTTCCATGCCATTTTTCCAAAGCGTTCATGCAGCGCATCCCATCCCGCCACTGCCCCCGGCACGGTCACCGAGTCAATCCCTTGTAGAGGCATCGCGGTCGCGTCTCTCGCCTTCACGTGCGCGATAGTTAATCCGCGCGGGGCCCATCCGCTGGCGTTCAACCCATACAGCTTGCCGGTTTTCGCCTCCCAGTAAATCGCAAACAGGTCGCCACCCATGCCATTCATCATGGGCTCGGTCACGCCGAGGACAGCATTCGCAGCAATCGCCGCGTCCACCGCAGAGCCTCCGCGCTCAAGAATTTTCGCGCCTGCCACCGAAGCCTGCACATGGCTGGTCGCCACGATGCCATAGCGTGTGACCACCATCGAGCGCGCGCTGGACCGGTCTCGTGCGGACATGGACGTCGTGAGTAAGAGCAGAGCGACTGCAATGCGAATCGAAGCGTTCATGCTACACCCGTGTGGGGAGATTCTCAGACGTGGCACTGTTCCCTAACTTGTTTTTCAGCTCCGCGCGGTGAGGTTCGAAATGACGGTCATGGACGGGTTGACTTGCTGCGAAATCACCTTCAAAAGAATTTATTTTCCCTCGGGCGAAGTCGTAAAGGCCTGCTTTCGCACGGACCGAGTTTCGTCCAAGAGGTCAGTGCCATTCTGATGTCGCGCAATTATAGCGTCATTCGAATAGGCGGACCCGCCCACAAGAATTTATGGTTGAATTCGGGATTTTGTTCAACTGGATTCTGGTTCAGCGCTGTCCTATGATTCGTCTGCAAGGTAAGGAGTCGTCTTTGAAAGCGATCGCCTCTCTGGTTCTGTGCGGTTTCATTGGCCTGACGCTCATATCAGCATTTTCCCAATCCACAACCGCTGCGCAGCCCGACACCAAGCCAGCACCAACGACGGCCCACCCGCAGGAACTCAACGTCACCGAATACCGCCTGCCGCCAAACGAAATGGCCAAAGCTGAGGCACTCTACAAGATCCGCACCGAGCTCTACCTGTTCGGCATGATCTTTGGAATCGTGCTCCTCTGGTTGACGCTCAAGTTGCGCGTCGCGCCTGCATTCCGCGATCTTGCCGAACGCGCCAGCAAGAACAGTTTTGTGCAAACTCTTATTTTCGTGCCACTCCTGACCCTTCTGATCGCGGTCATTTCTTTGCCCATCGACATCTATGAGCATCACATCTCGCGCACCTACGGACTCTCGGTGCAAAGCTGGGCCTCTTGGGTCGGGGATTGGTGCAAGGCTAACGGAGTCTCCCTCGTCGTCACCATCCTGATGGTGTACGCGTTATTCTGGATCATCCGCAAAAGTTCCCAGCGCTGGTGGCTTTATTTCTGGCTGCTAACGCTTCCCTTCCTGGTTTTGCTGATCTTTGTTGCGCCCGTGATCCTCGACCCCATGTTCAACAAGTTCGAGCCTCTCGAGAAAACCCAGCCCCAATTAGTCAGCGCCATCGAAAACGTAACTCACCGCGGTGGCCTCGCCATTCCTCGCGACCGCATGTTCGAAATGGAAGCCAGCGAAAAAGTCACGACTTACAACGCCTACGTCACCGGAATCGGCGCCACCAAGCGCGTCGTCGTGTGGGATAACACTGCGCGCGATCTGACTGTTCCGGAAACGCTCTTCGTCTTCGGACACGAGATGGGCCATTATGTCCTGAGCCACATCTACAAAGGACTAGCATTCTATGCGGGAACTTCTCTCCTCGGCTTTTGGCTGGGTCGCAAGATCGTGCTCGCAATGTTGGCCCGTTGGGGAGGCCGGTGGCGAATCCGCGACATCACCGACCTGGCCGCGCTACCGGTGTTGATGCTGACGGTCGCGCTGCTGTCGCTGGTCGCAGAACCGGTTGGCAACGCTTTCAGCCGGTACCAGGAACATCAAGCCGACATCTACGGCCTAGAAGTCACGCACGGCCTGTTTCCCAACAACAGCGAGATCGCCGCGTCATCCTTCCAAAAGCTTGGAGAGAAAAGCCTCGACTATCCCACGCCAAACCCAATCCTGGTCTTCTGGTCCTACAGCCATCCTTCCATTGCAGAGAGAATCCACTTCTCGCTGCATTACGACCCGTGGCACACATCCGCCGGACCGAAATACGTGAAGTAGCAGTAAGGGAAAGCAAATCTAAGTAAGGAAGGCTTGGTAGCGCTACCGGGAAAGAATTTCAAGGGCATTCTGTTTTCCCAGTTTTGATGAGAAAGCATATAGCGCCTCAACACTTTGCAGTGTCGGACGATTATCGTTTTTGCCATTGAGACTGATAAATTTCGAGGCTCATTTTCGTCAAAAAAAGGCTACAAACTCATCGCGTGGCGTCCACGCGATCGGGTCATCGCAGCGCGCCTCAGTCCACCGTCGCCCCGCCGCAGCACCGCTTGTATTTCTTGCCGGAACCGCAGGGACACGGATCGTTCCGCTCGACCTTGGGAGCAGTGCCCCTACTGTCGTGGTGAAGGTCACGCTGTTCGAGGTCGTAAATATTGCCTAGCTCATCTCACACTCAGGGCACAGTAATTCCTCGTCAAAGATAAAGCCTGCACCATACTCGCCGCAGGCTGCTTAGGTCTACGCCGCCTTCTTCTGCCCCGCCTTCAGCTTAGCCCACCTAGCCCGCTGCGCCACCGCGATCTTCCTGCGGGCAGATGCCGACATCGTATGACCTTTCCCGTGAGTCGACCCCGTCACTTCCTTCGCTGGGTGTGATCCTTTACCAGCCCTTGCCCATCTCGCCTTTTGTGCCAGCGCCATTTTCCGCCGTGAAGCCGCCGATATGATTCGCTTCGGTTGGTTGGTGTTCCGGGATGTTCCGGAACCATTTAGCGACTCGATCATAGAAATCGCTTGGCCTAACTTCTCTACGTGCAACTGTGCCTGCTTGCGCTCAGTACGAAGCTCCTGAAGTGCGTTCTCTAGATTTGCCATAATCCCCCTCAAGATTTACAGCGACTCTGATTGTATAACTCAGTATAACCAACGCATGGTCGCAACAGCGGACATCAGCCAGAGCATATTTCGCCAACTTTCTCAGCGAGAATGTCGGCGGTGGTGCTCTCACTCGCGTGGAAACAATGCGTCAAACAAGCGTGCAAGCAACTGGTCGTATGCCACTGAGCCATGCTCTTGCACATAGCGTTGTTCTGCGGGGCGAATGGGATTTGGGTCTGCGTGCGCTTCCAGCCGAACGGTGCCGTGTGGCTGCACGTTTGGGTCTCCGACCCGCTTCTTGATCTCTTCGGACGGCACAATTCCCTTTTTGAGGCGGTCACGCGCTCCGCGTAGCTTCTGAGATAAGGATTCAAGATCGTGAATCACGCGAATGGCGTCAAGGGCTCGGCAACGGTCCGGCCCTCCAAGGACGTGTGGCAACGCATAAATGTCTCCGGTAGGTATCGAACATCTTCGACATCCCTTCTCGGGATTCGCACGGCGCAAGTGTCCGACCATGCGTGACGGGGATCGAGCACGAACCTGTAGAAGGGTTCATGGCCATTGCCATTCAACCTGCGGGGCGCAGGTTCAATCATGCGATGACCAACCGCATTGCCCGTCCACTTGAACGGATTCTTTTGCCCAGGTCACATTATCGATCCGATAGCATCCAGCGTCACACATGGCAGTGACAAATCGTTCAGGAATGCCAAGCAATTCCCGTTGCTTACCTCGCTTGTCCCCAATGACCCAGATGCTTCCCCACGATTCAAATGGAGCCTCCGTGAATACCTCGACAAGATTGCCGATATACTCAGCCACCGAAGGCTCTCTTCCTAGTTCACTGGCGCTCGTTCCATAATTCCGTTGCTGATAGTAGGCAGGCGAGGTATAACGCAATCCACTTTTGTTGGACGTTGCTTCAATACCTCGATGGCGTTACCCCGGATGATTGCAAATGGTTCGCATGAGAATGAATTCGTCATGCGGCCTAATACTCAGTCGCAGCAAAGGCCCAAAAGAACGCGACACTCGGAAGGTTCATCGTCATCTCACCTTCAAGCAGAAAGAGACCGGGAGTGGGATGGGAGCGACCCTGTCCCATAGAATCGCTCCCGGCCGGCCGGACGCGCTAAAATGGTAAGATTCTTGCCTGCCACTTTCGTCACTCCAGAAACAGGGGTGTCGCATGACTTCAGAAACGCAGCAGTCCGAATCCCCATACTGCGTGAGGATCGAGACCGAGACCGGCCAGTCCTCTACCGTTCCCATTGCTGTCTTGACGCCGAAGCAGTTGGAAGTCTTTCTTCAGGGTGAGTTCCAGAGGTTGGCGCAGGAAGCGGGCGTAAAGGGCGCTCGTATTCATGTGGAGCGGGCGATAGCCGCTGACTACGAGCAGGTTCTCCGTGAGGTGACGGCATGCCTGTTCTCTGCGAAGGCACGCGCCGCATGACTCGGCAGCGAGGGCGTGAGCACGAGGAGAAGTACTTTTGACTCGCGGTTGATGGTTGGGATAGCACTCCGACGCGCCGGCTGTAGGTGGAGGATTACCAAGCCCGCTCTTTCGATTGCGAGTTGGGATCTCATTTCCACCATGGTACGTTTTCGGAGGCCCCCCTATAATGCCGAACGGCCGAATTTCCCAGGTCCGCTTTGAAGTCTTGGCATCTCGTCCGCGAGCCTTCCCCTTCGTCGTGAGGTTCAAGCGCTGGTTCGCATACGCCCCGGCTACGAATGGTTTGCTCTCAGCTTAGTTCCATCTCATGCGCACGGCTTAGGTCGGCTCTGAGTCCGACCACCGCGCTGAAAATGGAACCACCAAGTACCCAGAGTCTCTTTGCCCGATCTTGGCGTTACCTTGATCAGCAGGTAGCGTTCGATTGAATCCGCAATCGTCTTGCGATCATTCGGGCGAAGAGGATCGGGACGTTTGAAGCCGTCAGCGCTGTCTTCCAGATGCCGCTCCTGGGTGCGGTCGGCTTTGATGGCAGATTCGAAAGTCCCGTCCTTGATTTCGATTCCCGCTTCTTTCCCTTCTCGGTCCAGAACAAATAAAACTTACGCCGGCGTTGCGCGTAGGTTGTTCTCAACTTTCCTTCTAGGATTGGAGTCTTCGGAGACCATACCCATCGTCCATCAGCGGTTTTGATTCTTTCCCTGATGCTCACTGTTGTGTTCGCCATACCCTTGAATACTCACTTTCTTGGGCACAGCCTCGATTCTTTGGGACAAATTTGGGACAACCACTTTGGCAGGCTTGAAACCTTGCTGGATTCAGCAGCTTAGGAAGGTTTGGTAGC
>JAUTWY010000369.1 GCA_030838305.1 Acidobacteriaceae bacterium | reverse complement strand
CCTGGATAATTCCGTTCACGTCGACCAACTCACGTTGTGGAGGAGACTTCTTGTAGAACGAACGGATACGGTCGATGATCTCTGCCGCACGATTCCCATACTTATCGATTCTGGCTGCTGCCGCACGAGCCCGATCAAGATTGGGCGGTTCGTGTGCCAGCCATTCAATGCAGCTGTTAGCGCTGGTGATGGCGGCAGCGATGGGTTGCTTGATCTCGTGTGCCAATGACGCAGCCATTTCGCCCAAGGTACTCACACGATCGATATGTGCCAGATCCGCCTCGAGTTCTCGCAGTTTTTCACGCTCTTGCTCGGCAGATTTGCGTTCCGTAATGTCGGTCGAGCTGCCTACGAATTGCTCCAAATCTCCGGCGTTGGAAACGACGGGATGGCCAACAGTGTGGATCCACTTCATCGTTCCATTCGGTAAAAAGATACGGAACTCGTGATCATAATCGGCCTTTTCCACGATTGCCCGTTCGGTAATGCCCGTCCACTTAAGGCGATCCTCCGGGTGGACGCGTTCGAGATATTCTTTCCGAGTTGGCGCTCCCTCGGCTGGATCGAAGCCGAAAATTCGGTAAAACTCCTCGGAGACCTCCACCGCGTTCCAATCAGGTACGCGCCAAGCCCAGCTGGCCGTATGGGTCAGCTTTTGCGCCTCGGTCAAATGCGCTTGCCGACGCTCCGACTCCTGGGTCAGCAGTTCTTGCTCGGTGATATCGATCGCGGTGCCGAGAAACCCCTTGAGGACTTCGCCTTCAACAACGGGAATTCCGACGCAGCGAATGTAGCGTAGCTCGCCGTCGGAGCGAACAATTCTCTTTTTCACATCGCAGCCACTGCGTTCCGCATGCATTCTCTTTATGGTGTTCGCCATAAAATCGCGGTCTTGTGCGTGTATCGTGGCCAGATATTGTTCTAATGTTGGAGCTCCCTTCTGCGAATCCAGCCCGTAAATTCGAAACAGCTCTTCAGACCAATAGTAAAAAACACCTGCTGGGTTAAATGCCCAACTTCCCATGTGCGCCAGACGCTGCCCTTCGCTGAAACAAAACTGAATTCGCCTTAACTCCTCCTCCGCGTGCTTGCGGTCAGTGATGTCCTGGACCGTCCCGAACCTTAGCGTAGGTTGGCCCGAGGTGTCCCTTTTCACATCGCCTTGAAAGTGTACGATGCGCACTTCGCCTGTTGGCCGGAACAAGCGACATTCGAGGTCAATGCGGGCACCGCCGAGAGCCTGTTCCATGGCTCGCTTCCAATCTTCAGGGTGGATCTTTTCTTGCACCGTCGTTAATTCCATAGGACGTTCCTGGGGGCGCATTCCGTAGATGCGATAGGTTTCATCTGACCAGTTCACGCGATTCGTGGAGGGGTCCCATTCCCAGTACCCAACATGCGTAATGCGCTGGGCCTCCTCAAGCTTTGCATTGCTTTCCGCCAGATAAGCCTCGCTGCGCTTGGTGTTGTCGTAGAGCTTCTGGAGTTGCTGGGAGGCACTATTGAAAGCTCTTGCCAGATCTGAGAATTCATCATTCCCGCTCAACTCGACCTGATAGCCGAATTCACCGCGCGCTAATGCCTGCGCCCCTGCATCCAGCTGGGCAAGAGGTCCGCTGATTCTGCGGGTGGCGTACCAGCCGAGCATTGCGGCCATAAATAGGATCAACGACGCTGTTAAGGGAAGTACCAGGTAAAGCTGGCGCCGCGTCCGTTGAACGCTCTCCAGAGCTCGGGCACGCTCTTGGGCGACCTCCTGTTCAACATCCGCCACCAACGATGAGCTTAATGCGATCAAGGGCTGGACTTGACCAGTCAATCGAAACCGTATGGCTTGCCAATCCCCCACTTTCGCCAGCCCCAAGAACGTATCCACTTGCGAGGGCAATGCCGCTCTCACGGTCTCCAGCCTAATCAGAACCGTGGGGTCTTGGCTGACACCCGGCGCAGAGCTGAGGATCCGTTGGGCGTGAGTAACGTCTCTCAAGAAATTGTCGCGCAACGCAGTGGCTCGTGATGCAAATTCGTGGGGATTCTGGTCGTGCTCCAAGGCGGTCAACGTGTCGTGGACGGTCACAACATCCAAATAGACATGCATGACGGCCAGAGACTTTTGATCCGCTTGGTAAAAACGCGCGGCCCTTGTCTCTACCCTGTTGAGGTGCAACACAGCGATGACATCCCCAACTATCATCAAGAGCACGATGGCCGCGAAACACGCTTTTAAAAGCGTTCCAATCTTCCAGGCCCGGAAACGAACGTAATTTCCGGAACCAGTGCCTTTGACTGGTGTGGGATTCGCGAAGTGGGTTGCAGTGCCTTGTGCCATCCTTACGCCTCATGTTGCGCCTAGCGTTATATTCACTTCGTTTAAGTCACCTTCTGATCTGTTCCGCGTGGCGGCTCGACGCGCAACATAGCTGACCTTCCCTGGGGCCCGCTGCTTGCGCCCGGACCTGGTGCGTTCAGGCCAGTGATTTGCATTAATTCGGTCTGCAAATCGGACAGTGCGCTGGCAGCAGCTTTCTTGCCTTCCAGTACGTCGTGGATGGTCCTATAGTATGCGCGCGAGAGATCCGGATATCGCTTGCCGGTTTCCTTAGAGGGCCGCAAGACTCTATCGCTGCGGTAGGTCTTCAGAATGGTTGAAAAATACGGATTTGCTGCCAGCATTCCGGGGTCGTTGTACAACTCAGAGATTGTTGGCGATCCGCCAATCTTTCGGATTCGATTGAGTTGAGTGTCGGATCTGCACAAGAAGCGAACCAGCGTAGCTGCCTCTCGAGGATAGAGGGAGTGCTGGGAAACAGCGTAGGCTCTGCCCCCCACTGTTGTGGCGATCCTGGCCCGCCCTCGGGGGAGGGCGGCTATGTCAAACTGGTCCTTGGTGATTGCCCCTTGGATAAGTTCTCCAAAGTGTGAAGTCGCCCAGTTGCGCATGAAAGCGGCCTGTCCGGCTTGCCAGATGTTGTACGCATCCCACTCTTTGTATGTGACCACGCCTGGCGGTGATATTGTGCCCACCCAACGAGCGGCTCTTTCTAATGCCCGGCGAGTTTCCGGATTATTGACCGTCACCATGTTCTTCTCGATGATTGGTCCACCCCCTTCTGAGACCTGCCATTCCAGAGCGTTGCAAGTCACGGCCTCAGAAGATGCTCCTTCCCACACGAAACCCCAGAAGTCTTTTTGGCCTTTCGCCCGCTCGCCGGCCTGAATCCGTGCGGCCATAGTTTCGAGCTCTTCCCAAGTTCGCGGTGGAGTGCTGTATCCGTAGTGTCTGAGCAGGTCAGAGCGATAAAACAACAAGCCGACGTCGACCAGGCATGGCAGTGCGACCAACTTGCCATTCACCGTATTATTTGCGATCAGCTCGGGGAAGTGCGACGCGATCTCTTGTGCAGGCACGAAGGCTTGCAAGTCGAGTAGATTTTCGGCAAGAATTCCTGGCCAGATCACATCTACGGCGTAAACGTCTGGAATCTTCGCACCACTCTCCAGGAGGTTGCGCCAAGTGTCCAATGTCTCTACTGCCCCTTCGGGTGCCGGCAGAAGCTTGACCCGGATGCCGGTTTCCTTAGTGAACTGCTCAAGTTCCAGGTTGCGTCGCTCCTGGAAGGAACGATCGAGCCAAGTTTGATCAATTAGCACTAGGGTGATCTCAGGATCCGGTTGAACTGCCCGCCGGCAAGCTTGGCCCGCAACAACCATGAAGGTAGCAAGACCGCTGAGAAATGACCTTCGCCCGAGGTTATGAAGAAACTTTGGGAATTCGGTGCAGGAACTGTTCGCAGCCGATTCAACATCGGTATGGCGCATGGCTCAGCCTCGCCTTTGGTATCAAAGATATTGCCCGTCCGGCCTCATGATCAAGGTGCAAAAAACACTTTATATGACCAATGCTGACTCCGTCACATGGGTTGGCAAGGCGAAATAAAAAGTTGCCCCTCTTCCGTTATTGGAGGTGGCCCACAATCGGCCGTCATGCGATTCCACAATGGAACGGCTGATGGCTAACCCCATGCCACTGCCTTGCGACTTGGTGGTAAAGAAGGCAGAAAAGAGCTGGTCAACATTCCCCGCTGGTAGTCCCGGACCTGTATCGCTGACCGAGAACAAGAGTTGTCCGTCCTGCAATTCCGACGTCACCATAAGCTCTCCGCCCGTGTCCTCCATCGCTTCGATGGCGTTGAGCATAAGGTTCATGAACACCTGCTGTAACTGCACACCGTCCGCTATAACGTCGGGCAGGTCAGCTGCAAGTTCTGTACGCATGGCCACCGATGATCGCGTAGCCTCGACATCCAGCAGTGTAAGAATCTCGTGGATGATTCTGTTCACGTCGACCAACTCACGTTGCGGCGGAGACTTTTTGTAGAACGCACGTATCCGGTCGATGATCTCGGCGGCACGATTCCCATATTTGTCGATCCGGGTTGCTGCCGCCCGCGCCCGATCCAGGTTGGGCGGTTGGTGCCCAAGCCATTCGATACAGCTGTTGGCGCTGTTGATCGCGGCAGCGATCGGCTGTTTGATTTCGTGCGCCAGAGACGCGGCCATCTCGCCCAACATGCTCACACGGTTCATGTGGGCAAGACCTGCCTCCAGCGCACGCAATTTCTCGCGCTCTTGATCGGCACGTTTCCGATCTTCAATGTCGGTGAGGGTTCCGTACCATTTAACGACCTTTCCATGCGGGTCCCGAAGCGGAACACCACGGACCAAGAACCACCGATATTCCCCGTCAGCGGCTCGACGGAACCTTGCTTCGTCCTCGAAAGGCTGTCCGGTTACAACGGAGATGCGCCACTTCTCGGAATGGTGTGCAAGATCTTCGCGGTGGATCGCACGCTGCCAACCTGAGCCTGAAGTCTTCTCGACAGAAAGCGCGGTGTATTCAATCCAGCGCTTATTTACAAATGTGCAGGCGCCGTTAGACAAGGCGGTGAAAGTCATCGCCGGAATGGTTTCCACAACGTCCCGCAGACGCTTTTCTTGACCCTTAAGCTGATGAATTCGCCATCGATGAAGTGCCCAGGCGCCAAGCAATAAGGAAGCTGCAAGAAGGACTCGAAACGCTTTTGTTTGGTACCACGTGGGCGCGATACTGAAAGAAAGCCCCGCAGCCTGATTGTTCCAGACGCCCGAGCTATTGCTGGCCATCGCCCGAAATGTATATGATCCCCAACCAACGTTCGTGTAAATGGCCGCACGAGTAGAGACTGGTTCGCTCCATTCTCGGTCAAATCCTTCCAGTTTGTACTTAAACTGAATCCGTTTCGGATCAGATAGACTGAGCCCCGTGAACCGGAAGATCACGCGATGGGTATCCGGAGGAACAGCAATCGGCGGCTCGAGATCGAGCGAGTTGCCGTCCGCTGATAAACTCTCGATTTGTACAATAACGGGACGGGATTCACGATCTGCTCGGAGGGGGTCGACTACAGCCAGACCTCGATCGGTGGAAAACCAGATTTTCCCTTGTGCATCCGCAAATACAGATCGAAAGCGCTTCACGCCCTGTCTCCCGATGAGACCATCCTCGAGTCCGTACTCTCGAACCTCCGAATCACTCGGCGTGGCTGACAGAAGTTGCGCCGGTTTGACGGACAATATGTGATTCGAGGTCGCAATCCAGAGATTGCCGATGTTGTCCTCAGCCATTCCGAGGATCTCTTCCCGCAAGGACGAAGGCATGGAGTCCGACCTCGTGATCTGGCCCGATCGCAGCACAGCAAGCCCTGAGACGGTTCCAATCCACAGAGTGCCCGTCGAATCTGTAAGCAAGCTTGTGATGTTGTCGTTGGGCAACCCATCACGAGAGGTAAGAACGCTCCACTTGTTTCTGTAGTAGCTAACGAGGCCGTTTGGCGTGCCGAACCACATTGTGCCATCTGGGTTGTCATCGATCGAAGTGATGGTATCCGATGGCCAACCATTCGCAGTGGAGTAGGTTTTGAAATGACCGTCCACAAATTGACTGATACCAGCGTTAACAGTGGCAGCCCATACCGAACCGTCCCGGCTTCGAAAAACGGCGTATACGCTGTTTCCCGCGAGCCCATCGGAAACGGTGTAGGTCCTCGCTCTGATTCGACCAGCACCGTAGCGCAAGCGCGTCAGTCCACCACGTTGTCTCCCAACCCATAGCTCGTTCTCGTCTCCTGTGATGGAATAGACCACGTCGTGGTTCAAACCGTCGTTTAAAACTATTTCCCCTTGTCCGTGTCTTAGCCACTGCAGACCACCCTTGAACGACGCGAACCACACGCGCCCAGTAGCGTCGACAAAAACAGGTCCACCGGTCTCCCCTTGCGACGTTCTAGACGGATACGTGACGAACGCGGTTTCGCGCAGTTTCTCTATGCCTCGCGAACGGCCTACCCACAGCTGTCCTTCTCGATCTTCGAAAAGGGCCGACACTGGTTTCACGCGGTCCGAACCAACGTCATCAAACGAGGCCCCGTCATTGTTGACCCTGGCGAGTCCGCCAGTGGTTCCTACCCAAATGTTCGCGTCGCGGTCGCGAATCATGGTGTTAACTTCGGCTTGACGCAAGGCAGGGTCAATGCCAACTTGAGTGGCTTCTTTTCCGTTCCAACGAAAAATACCTCTTTCCGTTCCGATCCAGAGCTCTCCATTTTCCAGTGGAAGGAGGGAGCGAACGTTGCGGCTCTCACCCCGCAGACGTACGGGCGAAATCCGACCGCGGTCCAGATAAAACAGACCTTTGTCGCTTGTGGCGAGCCACACGCGGCCGTCACTGGTCTCCGCGATCGAAGTTACTGCCGAGTCAGGTTGGGCTAGATGATGAGCAGCAACGCTGGTGGCCCAACTCAGTCGGGTTGAGAGATCGTCGGAAGATGGGGCAGTCGGCGTGGAGTTGGGGTCCGATGGAGAGGAAATCTTTAAGAACTTCCCATCTTGATAGGTGAGTGCGCCATACGCCAGCGATGCGAATAGAGGAGCGCCGTTCGCGCGCTTCCCGATCGCTGTCACTCCAACTTCTGCTTCTTCGTGGCCGAGTTCGAATTTTCCGTCATGAAACCGCAGCAGCTTAGTATTGGCAAGGAGAACCCAGAGATTGCCACGATTGTCGGTGATCAATTGCTGGACGGGGCCGATGGGCAAAGACTCAGGGCTCGCCTCCTGAAAAACGCGGAAGGTCAGCCCGTCAAAGCGGAACAGACCCTTTTCCGTACCAATCCAAAGATATCCGTCCGGCGTTTGCGCGATCGCCGATGTCGTCCCTCCTGGAAACTCGTTCTCGATTGTCCAACGATCGTGCGCATATTGCGAAATCATCCGATGTGCGTCGATAGCCTTTGAGGTGATAGCGCAAAAAATCAGCATCGCGGCGGCAGCCGCGCCAACTCGCAACCGGAATTCAGAGAGAATAGTCAAGGAAGATACTCGAACTTGTCGATGATGACTTCCGTGTTCTTCTGGAGGGGGCCCTTTTCGCTCGCAACGATGTAAAACATGAATTCCAGGTGCTCTTGGCCAGGTGATGGAACTTCTGCGGTG
>JAUTWY010000368.1 GCA_030838305.1 Acidobacteriaceae bacterium | reverse complement strand
CTGCGACGGACCAGAATGGCCGCAACCAGACTCTCAAATCCGTCATGGGCCCGAAAGGGCCATGCTCGTGTTCTTCCGTTCCGCGGATTGGTGACCGTTCTGCAAGATCCAGCTCGTGGAGCTGGAACAACATCTGGGTGCGATCCGGAAGCAGGGCCTCGGTGTAGCGGCCATCAGCTATGACTCCGTCGGGGCCCTTAAAAGTTTCGCGGACCGGCAGCACATCGCGTATCCATTGCTCTCGGATCCGGACTCGAAGATCATACGCACTTACGACATCCTCAACGAAGCGGTGAAACCGGGCACGCCGACGTACGGAATTCCATATCCGGGGGTCTATGTCGTCGATGCGCAGGGGAGGGTTGTGTCCAAATACTTTGAAGATGACTACCGGGAGCGCGTGTCTACCGCTGAGATTCTGGCCAGGCGGTTCGGAGCTCCAGTGGATGTTGTGCGAGGAGAAGTAGAAGCCAAGCACCTTCAAATCACCACCGCAGCCAGTAACGATATCGCAAGGCCAGGTCTCCGCATCGCACTCAGCCTCGACATCGAAATGAAGCCCGGGATTCATGTTTATGCTTCCGGAGTGCAGGGGTACATTCCAATTGGCTGGCGGTTGGACGAAGGTGGACCGGCCGCGAAACGGCACTCTTTCGAATATCCGCACTCGGAGATGCTGCGCCTGGAAGCGATCGGCGAGACCGTTCCGGTGTATCGCGGTCACATTCGAATCCGCCGCGAGATCACTTTTGGACAGGAGTCTGTTCTGAAGCCGCTGGTGAGCCCAACCGGCGAAGTGATCGTCAAGGGATTGTTCCGCTATCAGGCGTGCGATGACCGCAAGTGCTACGTTCCCGAAGACGTGCCGCTTGTATGGCGCTTCAAATATGAAGGTCTAGACCGTCAGCGGGTGCCGTCGGAGTTCCAGCACAAGCCGAACTAGCGCCCATCTCATGGGCGGGCCGGACTCAAGCCTGAGGATCGCCGCCCATCGAGAACTCCTTATTTCCGACGATCTTTCATCTCGCGATTTTGGGACCGGCACGCTGAGCCCGTATCTACCTACCAACAAATGAAAAACATATCGAATATATTTCAGGGCCGCATAACTTTTCCAGCAGTCAGGCGAACGAATGAGTTGTGGGCAGTCGTTTTTCGAGCTCAAACTGTTTCGAAGAACGCGGGCCCAACTACTTAAATAGAGGAGAGTCTCATATGAATTGCAACGCTTTCACTCGCAGAATTTCGCGGGGCGCCCTCGCCTCGGCAATCGCCATCACGCTAGGCATAACAGCCCTGGCGCAGGATTCACCCAAGCCTCGCGCCCCACGCAGGACCTTCCAAGGAAAGATCGACATACGCAACGCGAACATCGCACCTAATGTCACAGCAGTGAGTTTCAACAGTGCGCAAGGCCCCGGACCGGGACCGAGAGGCATGCCGCCGGGGTGTGACTTTTTCCCGGCCCCGCCTTCTGTTGGCGCGACTGTGGATCTTTCTTACTTCGGACCGCCCCCGTCGACGACGAATCGCAGCTTAGTGGGTCCGGTCCAACTACTGAACACCGGCCAGGTCAATTCGGTCGGGGGCACGATCACGATTCCTCTGTATCTGGGGCATATGAAGAATGGGAAGAACGTTTGGTATATCTTGACAGACGTTAATGACTCTGACGTGGCAGCCGAACTGGGGCTGAATTTTTCGGCGAAGCTGACGTTTGCGGCGACTGCGGCGCGGACGGCCAACTTCGATCAAAACAACGACCTGGTGTTCGATGCTGGAACCGTTGATTTTTCTCCCGTTAGGAGTGTGTCTCCTGGGCCTGCTGGCCAGGAATTCCCGCCCACGGCCTTTAACCCAGGATCCGTGGGTGACAAGAACTACAGCCCACTTGTTCAGGTGCTGAACGCCGCGGGCGTTATATACAATGCCCCCATCGTCGCATATGACCAAACTGCCACAGCGATCAATTACCCCAATGGAAGTGTGGACTACAGCAGGATACATGATCAGGTAGTCGCCATCGATACTGTCAATATGACGGTGACATTGAATCTGATCAACGGGTTCAGTTTTGGAAAGCCGGTGTGGTATCTGTCGATGGACGCGAGCATACCGCTGGCAGCCGCGATCGAGCACAATACTTTTGCTCCCTTGATGGCGAAACTTACCCTCGGGCGGGACGACAGCTTCTCCAGTCCGGTCGAGCGGATCTTCCTCGCTGCGAACGGTCCAGAAGAAGGTGGATGCGCAAACCCGCTTCGGCAGGGGCTGTCCGCCGACTTGGCGGACGGTTTCCGGCCTAATAACGTATTAGGCGGAATACCTACAAATGCCCTGGATTACTCTCCTGCCTGGGATGCTCAGATTTACCAGTGGACCCAGGATGCAATTAACAAAGGATACCGGGGCCAGTTGCGTGAAGAGTTCCAGATTCTGACGTTCGTCCAGGACGGCCTGCTCACGGCGCCTGGTGGAGCACCGTTCGCGAGCAGCGGTTTCTCCATCAATTGCCCCATCGTTCAACGGCTTGATTAACTTCCCTTGTGCCCGCTGCCGGCCTTCCGTCGAGCAGCGGGCACGTTTTGTTGGCACAACCCGACCTCTGGAGGATTTATGTCTGACGTTGTCTATCGTTCCGAAGTGCGAATTGAGCGCGTGAAGGGCCCTGTGCGCAGAGCGTACCTTCCCGCGGAACAAGAGCCGGTAA
>JAUTWY010000351.1 GCA_030838305.1 Acidobacteriaceae bacterium | reverse complement strand
TAGAGCATGATCGACAGCGGCGCAAAGATCACAAGGCCATGCTCGACCTTCGAGCCCTCTTCGACTCCCTGACCCCGCGGGAGCGGGAGGTGCTAGCTTTGGTCGCCGGTGGCCTCCTGAACAAGCAGATTGCGGCCGAGATCGGCCTTGCCGAGATCACGGTGAAGATACACCGCGGGCACCTTATGAAGAAAATGGGCGCGAGGTCGTTGGCCGACTTGGTCAGAATGGCGGAAATCCTTGGAGTCCGTCGCACGAAGCCGTAGCGCATACAAACGTAAGTATCACTTTTTTCGACACTGCGTAGCGCCTACAAACGTAAGTATGACTTTTTCGACACTGCCTCGACCACCACATTACTAAAATGGAAACCTTGCTTAGTTTTGCGCGTCGGAGTGGACAGCCTGTGGCCGTGATTTCAATCATTGATGATGATGCATCCGTCCGCGTCGCGACGCACAGGCTCGTGCGCTCGCTTGGATATACTGCTCATACATTTGCATCGGCGGACGAATTCTTGCGATCATCCCAGCTGAATGACACCTCCTGCGTGATCGCGGATGTTCAGATGCCAGGCATGAGCGGACTCGAGCTGCATAATCTTCTGCAAACGCAAGGACACAGGTTGCCGATCATTTTCATCACGGCTTTCCCCGCGGAGAACGTCCGGGCGCAAGCACTGGAAGCCGGAGCAGCCTGCTTCCTGAGTAAGCCGTTCGACGCTCGGACATTGATTAAACACCTCGATGCAACGGTGAAGAGCCATAGTGGTCGATCCGGCAAGTGACTTTCCGGTGCTCGGCGCTCGCGACTTCCTCCGCGACGAGCGTTTAACGGCTTCGGCGGCGCGCCCTCGCGTTCCGCCACCTCGCACGCAGCCTCCTCCGCAACCGCACTCCTAAACGTATGCGTTTATCATTTAAATGTGGCGTGCGGCTCACGTCCGTAGAATGGATCAGTTCATGCCTACGACTATGCCGGTGCTAGGACTTGGAAGCCGCTTCACTAACCGCGATCGGTCTTCAACTGCACGACGGCTATTTGCCGACCCTGACTCGTGATCGGGTATTTACAGCAAAGACCCCGCACGACGTGCCAGCGATGTGACGAAGCTCTATTACCGCAAGTTTCGCATAGCGGAAGCAATTCCAAAGGCTGTTCTTCCGATTCCGGCCACTACCTTCCTCTCGTCTGATAGCTTGAAAGGAGAATGGTAATGAAAAACGAAACTCCCCAATGAAGAAACACTCTGTCCTACTTGCCGCGGCGGTGCTCGCGATTTCCACAGGCATCGCCCAGGCAAAAACTAGTCACCATCGCATGACAGGTTCTTCGTACGGCACCGGCATGACTGGTGATCCGAGCAGCACCAATGTGCTGGCTGGCGCCGGACCCTTGGGTTACCGAGCCCCGCACGAAGTTCCGGAAAACGGTGGCGCGGCGAGTATAGTACAACCCGGTTCTATCCCGAACCTGGCGTTAACCAGGCTCAGAAACTCATACAAGGGAGGGACCTGGGAATCAGGGCAGAATTAGTTCCATCCAGGCCGGTGCCCCAGGACGCAAGCCCAATGGGGCCGATGGCTTCAACGCCACCATTCAACGCCGTATGGCTGCCAACCCAGCAACGCCACTGTGCTGGCGTCATCGGCCCCATCCACATGGCCGCTTGCAGTGCGGCTTCTCGTGATTACGTCTTCGACGACCCAGAACTTTGAAACAAGCGCAACATAGGGACCGATGCGGAGGTACCCATGATGGCTTTCCTATTGCTCGTGACGTGGCTCGGATATGCTCAACCGCCCAGCCATTATCAGGTGGAGTTCAGTTCGAACGAAGCGTGTGAAGCTGCTCGTCTAAAGCTCATCAAGGACGCTGAACGCATAGGGCAGTCGATGATTGAGCGCGCCACTGCGCAAGACCGACAGATAGGTAGCAATAATAAAACTACCCTCTTGATGGCCGCGATTTCAAATGCGCCTTACGTCTCAGCTGTCTGTGTTCAAACAAGCGCAAGCTAGACGGAATGTGGCCAAAAAGCCGGTCACATCAATTAGTGGAAGTTCAGGCGATCTTACGCCGTCGCCACCCGTTCCATAGATTGCGTGCGCGGATAATAATCGCCACTCCCAGAGCAGCAACCACCACTCCAATGACCAATCACGTTGTGGTGCTTGACATGATCGCCTCCATCCATCCACGGCGATATGACCAGGGTACTTTAGAACCGGTTCGGCGCGTCGAATGTGAAGGGCATCAAACAAGAATTGTGGGATGGTGTTGCAGAATCGTTCGGGCGGGAATGAAGCCCGGTTAAGGCCCGGCAATCCTCAGCCAAATCCCGCACGCAAAGACCAAGGCAGAGCCTCGAAATGCCGCGCTACCGCGGCGTCTTAGCGACATTCACATGATAGCGCGCAAAGACCGGACTGGCTGGCTGGGGCGGCAGGATTCGAACCACTGCATCTCCGAATCGAATTCGCTAAGACTCTCAGCTCGGGGCGGGAGGACTCGAACATGCGCATCTCGCTTGCGAGGTGGTCGTGCCGCACGTCATTGCT
>JAUTWY010000326.1 GCA_030838305.1 Acidobacteriaceae bacterium | reverse complement strand
GAACTCCGGATGCATTGCCAATTCTCGGCGCAGCTGCGACGCCCGGCTACTATGTTGCCACCGGCCATTTTCGCGATGGCATTCTGCTTGCGCCAATCACCGCGCAGGTCATGGCGGATGTGATTACGGGAACTGGCTGCCCGTACGACCTGGCGCCATTCTCACCCGCGAGGTTCTCCACGAGTTAACTCTCAGGGGACTCTCGGCTGTCCGTCTCGGCTGTCCGTCAAGGGCGGCGAAGCTGGTAGGTCCGTTCCACAGGCCTTCCCCGATTCCTTCGGATATACTGGTGTGTTTTCCGCTATCGCTTCAGTCCAGAGCACGTGCAGCCGAAAGGATCGCCTCATGGCCTCTCCCGCAGTTGATTTTGCCCGCAATAATCAGCAACGCTTTTTGAACGAACTCAAAGATCTTCTGCGCATTCCCAGCGTCAGCACGCTCGACGAACACAAGGCTGACGTGCAAAAGGCCGCCGACTTCGTGGCCAACGATCTGCGCCGCATCGGAATGGAAAATGTTGAGGTCATTCCGACGAAAGGCCACCCTCTTCTTTATGCCGACTGGCTGCACGCGCCGGGCAAGCCCACCGTGCTTTGCTACGCGCACTACGACGTACAGCCACCCGATCCTCTCGACGAGTGGAAGACGCCGCCTTTCGATCCCACCGAGCGCAATAACAATGTGTATGCGCGCGGAGCGGTCGACGACAAGGGCCAGCTGTGGATGGAAGTCAAAGCGCTCGAATCGCTGATGAAATCCGGCAATGGAAAATTACCGATCAATGTTAAAGTGATTTTTGAAGGGGAAGAAGAAGTTGGCGGGGAATCCATCGCTGAATATGTGCGCAAGCAGAAAGCTAAGCTGAAGGCTGATTTCGCGCTGGTTTGCGATACCGAACTTTTCGCTCCCAACCTTCCTACGCTGTGCGTTGGACTGCGGGGCCTGGTGTATACGGAGATCGAAGCCGTCGGCGCGATGACTGACCTGCATTCCGGCGTCTACGGAGGCGCCGCACCGAATCCTTTTTTCGCTCTTATCGAAATCATCAGCAAACTAAAAGACTCGAAAGGTAAAGTGCTGATTCCAGGTTTTTACAAGGGCGTGAAAGCTCCCAGCAAAGACGAACTCAAAGCCTGGAAGAGGCTGCCCTTCAATGAGGAGCACTACCGCAAGACTGAGGTCGGCTCGAAAGTGCTGACAGGCGAGCCGGGATACTCGGTTCTGTATCGCACCTGGGCGCGTCCCACGCTCGAAGTCCACGGCATGCCCGGTGGCTTCATCGCGGCCGGAGCCAAGACCGTGATCCCTGCTAAAGCCGCGGCTAAGGTTTCCATGCGCTTGGTGCCCAATCAGGATCCAGACGACATTCTGAAGCGCTATACCGCCTTCGTGAGGAAACTAACGCCCAAAGGCATCGAGACGAAAATTAAAGTGCACAGCAAGGGCCCGGCGTGCGTGGTAGGCACGGACAATCCCTACATCAAGGCCGCCACCGAAGCGCTGCACGATACATTCAAGAAAGAAACCGTCTTTATCCGCAGCGGCGGATCGATTCCCATCGTCAATGACATCTACCAGGCGCTGAAAATCCCCAGCGTGATGATGGGCTTTGGTCTGCCCGACGACAACCTGCACGCCCCCAACGAGAAGTTCCACATCCCGAACTTCCACCATGGGATTGAGACCATCTGCTTGTTCTTCGAGAAGGTTGGCGGAAAATAGAATCCGAGAGCGAGCTATGTGGGGACAGTCACCCCTTTGGCAGGCTTAGGGCAGGCTCAGGACGAGCTCTTGGCTGTCCTGCTCGGCACGGCAAGCCGTCACCCGATAGAGCCCCCGTCAAACGCAACCGGAGCCTACTTCTGTCGGCGGTGCTGCGCTCTCCTTCAGGTACGAAGCCGACAATGTGCCCTTGCTCTTCGCGATCGGTAACAGCGTCGGGTAGAACTGTACAAATGTGGTATCCACCGCGGCATGTTCGGCGTGGCAGGTATAGCAACCGGCGGTGGTTGGGATCATCTTCCCGGTCTTTCCATCGTCGACGCCAAAAAAAAGCCCACTTCCCAGGAAAGCGCGCTTCGTCCTTTACATGCACTTCAAGACCCATGGTCTCGGTGCTTTGATAGTTACCTTTCTGGTTGATCGAACCCTTGCCCTCGGCACCGCGAGCTTCCAACACCATGAATAGCATCGGCACGCCACTTAGGCTTGTTTTCAGATGCCGCGTGGACTAGCATTATTCTGCTCTCGCGATTCTCCCACCTCGTCCTTCCCTCACCCAAAAACCAGGCATCTGCTGCAATGTGTGTGCAACCCAACGCGGTTACCGGTAAGGCCATACAATATATGGTGTTATATTGCTTGACCCCGGCCCCATTTCACCGTTACAGTTGCTTAAATTTGTGCCCGCCCTCCCCAGCCCGGGACGGAGTTGTGCTGACCTGGCATCTATTTGAAGGTGGGGGTATCCGTCTGGTAAACATCCCGGTAAAGATCGCGGCGAGCAGCAGAACTGGCAACCGCCCTCTGCTCACTAGCCACTACCCGTCCCAAGGAGTCCACGTTGCTTAAACTCAAGCGCCTACAGATTCTGGGTTTCAAATCGTTCTGCGACCGCACCGATCTCAAGTTTCATGGGGACGGGATCGCGGCCATCATCGGCCCCAACGGCTGTGGCAAGTCGAATATTGCCGATGCCATCTCCTGGGTGCTAGGCGAGCAGTCGGCCAAGACCCTGCGCGGATCGCGGATGGAAGATGTGATCTTCGCCGGGACGCGCGACCGCAAGCCGACCGGCATGGCTGAAGTTTCGCTGACTCTGATTGATCCGGAGGAGTATCCCGGTCCCGACGCCGACGCGCCCACCGAGATCGATATTCAAGATGAGTTACCGAGTGCTGCGGAAGTTTTGAAAAACGCAGCCGACCCCTCGAATACCGATCATCCGGACAAGAATTGGGACGAGTCCGCCATCCGCGCACGCGCCGCCGAGGAAACCGAGCGCGCCGTCGAGGAGGCCCAGCCCGGCCAGACAGAAGAGGTAGAGATTCCGCGCTCGAAAGTTGTGACCATTGCAGTCGCGTTCCCCGATGACGAACCGGTGTTCGCGCTTCCGGCTGGCTCTCTAGCCAGTGTCACGCCAATCTCTTCTGCGGCAATCTCTGCCGCAGTCATTGCCGCACCGCAAGTCGTACTGAAGATTCGCCGGCGCAAATTCAACCAGCAACAATTTCACGCTGGCGAAATCGTAGTCACGCGACGTCTGTTCCGCTCGGGCGACAGCGAATATCTGCTCAATGGAAAGCTGTGCCGCCTGCGCGACATCCAGGAACTCTTCATGGGCACCGGCCTTGGTCCGGAGACTTACGCCCTCATCGAACAAGGACGCATTGGCCAGATTCTCAGCAGCCGCCCCACGGATCGCCGCGCCATCCTTGAAGAAGCAGCAGGAATCACGAAGTTCAAAACCAAGAAGCGACTGGCGGAAGCGCGCCTGGAGGATGCCAAGCTAAACCTCGCCCGCATCAATGACATCTTCGACGAAGTCACGCGCCAGATGAATTCGCTGAAGCGGCAGGCTTCAAAGGCGGAGCGCTATGCCAAGCTGCGTGACGAGATGCGCGCGCAACTGCGCGGCGTCCTGGCCAGCAAGTTTGCGGCGATCGAGCACGAGAGTACTGAACTCGACGCCCAACTCAGTGCGCTCGCCGAGGACATGCAACAGCGCACCGAAGCGGTGCAACAGCTCGAAGCCGAGCATGGTGAAGGGACCGAGCGCGGCTATGCCATCGAAACTGAGTTGCGCGAGAATCGCGACCGCTTGAGCCAGCTCGCCATGGAAGTCGATCGCGCGCATGCCCGGCGTCGCCACAATGACGAGCGTTGCGCAGAGCTTGTGGTTCGTTCCGCCTCGGCCGAAGCGGAGCTGGCGCAGGCCCGCCATCGCCTGACGTCGCTGGAGGCCGAACGCGATTCGAATCGTCAGGTGCTGGAATCCGCAGCCGCAGATCTGGCTGCCGCGCAGCACGAACTGGCATTGTCGCAGCAGGATGCTGCGGCAGCGACGACGGCGCTGGCGGAACTGGAACGTCAGCAGGAAGAATCTCGCGTTGCCATCTTTGACGCCGTTTCCTCGGTTTCGCGACTTCGCAACCAGCTTGCTCAGGCAGAGGAGCGCCACGCGGGTGCAGACCGCGAAGCCTCGCGTCTGCAAACCGAAATCACGAACGCCAACCTTCAGGTGGAAGCCTTCGGCGGGCAGCGCGGACAACTCGCCCTTGCGTTCGAAACGGTTACGCAGCGCGTCTCCGGCATCACCGAAGAAATCGGCCAACTTCGGCACCTCATGCAGAGCAAGCGCGTCGAAGAAACCAAAGCCAAGGCGAATCTCGATGTACTCCGTGCCGAATTCGCCACCGCCCTAGGCAAAAAAGGATCTTTGGAGGCGGTCATCGCCGAGCACGGTTATTCCACTGAATCGGTTCGCCGCCTATTCCAGTCAGGCGTCATGCAGAGCGGCCTTGCACCAGTGGGCGTGCTGGCGGATTTCCTGGAAGTCGAACCGCGCTACGAGCGCGTAGTTGAAGATTTCTTACGAGACGAACTGAACTACATCGTGGTCAAGTCTTGGGACGCTGCCGACGAAGGCCTTCGTCTGTTGCGCAGCGACGTGGATGGCCGCGCCACCTTCCTGGTGCATCCGGAGGATTCGCAGGCCAAATTCTCTTTCATCGTCGATGAAGCGGCTCATTGCGCACCACCCACGGCTTCCATCGTTCCGCTGAAGAATACCATTCGCGTTCTCGACGGATTCGGAAAGTCACTGGAAGTGATTCTGCCCAAGCTGCGCGACGGATATATCGTCCCGGGTTCCGACATTGCCCGCGGCCTCGCGCTCGAAAATCCAGACGCATTTTTTCTTTCGCAATCTGGAGAATGTTTCCACAACGTCACCGTCACTGGCGGCAAACAGCGCGCCGAGGGCCCGCTTTCCATGAAACGCGAACTCCGCGAAGTTCTTCGGCAGCTCGAAGAGCTGGAACGGGCTCTTCGCCAAGAGGAAATGAGAGTGCTCACGCTGGGCCGGGAAATAAAAGACTTCACTTCCCTTCTCGAACGCCTGGACAACGAAAAACGGGAGGCCGAACATCAGTCGATGACTTCAGGCCACATGCTGCAGCAGCTCGACGCGGAGATGGCCCGCGTCACCGAACGGATGAGCGTTTCGCAGGCCGAGTTGAAACGGCTTGCCCTAGAACGAGCTGAGCAGCAATCAATCATTACTGCGCGGCAGGTGGAGATCACCGCGCTCGAACAGACTGGCGCGCAGCTTGAGCGTCAAATCGCAATCGCCCAGGAATCTCTTAGCGCGTTGCGTCAGCGCCGCGAAGACGCGGCTCAAGCCAGCTCACAGCGTGTGGCCCGCGTTGCCGCGCTCGAGGAGCGTCACCGTTCAGCCACTGCCGTCCTCGGACGCATCGAATCTTTGTTCACGGAAATGAATGAGCGCATTCATGCGCTAGCCTCGCAGATTGAAGCCTCCGCCGCCGAGAAACTGCAGCGCGAAGCCGAGAATCTCCAACTCCAGCAGCAAGCGGCCGATTTTGAAGCCGAGCGTAACGCGGGCCAGGCGCGCGAAGGGCTACTGCAATTCGAAAAAGATCAACTGCGAGCCCGCCTTACCGAAATCGACGAACTCCTGCGCAACGCCCGCCAGCTTCTGGATCAGGCTCGCGACCGCCGCGGTGAGCTGCAGGCAGCAGCCGCCAAGTTGCAAGCGGACGCGCAACATATGGCAGACACGTGCCTGAATGAACTTGGCATCGAGCGTGCCGCGTTGCTCGCCGATACGACGATCGTCCTCGTTGCTGGCGACGAACTTATGGCTTGCGACCAGTCGTACCGCGAGATGCGCACCAAGCTGGAAGCCATGGGCCCGGTAAACATGATGGCGCTCGAAGAGTACCGCGAGACCGCCGAGCGCCACACCTTCCTTGATGGCCAGCGCAAGGACCTTATCTTCTCCATCGAGAACACAACTGCCACCATCCGCGAGATCGACGAAGTCTCGCGCCAGAAATTCCAGGAAGCTTTCGCGAGAATCAATGAGAACTTCCAGGCCACATTTAAGAAACTCTTCGGCGGCGGTCATGCCTTCATGAAGCTGACCGACGAAGAGAACTCCGCGGAGAGCGGCATCGACGTGGTCGCCTCGCCTCCCGGCAAGCGCTTGCAAAGTGTGTTGCTGCTTTCCGGCGGCGAGAAGGCGCTCACCGCGCTCGCCCTGCTGGTGGGGATCTTCCAGTTCACGCCCAGCCCGTTCTGCATTCTCGACGAAGTTGACGCGCCGCTCGACGAGGCCAACATTGGCCGCTTCACCGAACTGGTGAAAGAGATGAGCATCCAGACGCAGTTCGTGCTTATTACGCACAGCAAGAAGACGATGAGCATCGCACCTGTACTCTACGGCGTGACCATGCAGGAGCCAGGGGTATCGAAGCTGGTCTCAGTGCGTTTCGGAGCCGCGTGAGTCTACTCGAGCCTGCTCGAGTCACGCAGGGATAGGCCTTGGTGGTACGCAGCAGCAATTGACAACGCGTGTCTTCCGTAATCTTTCTTACCCAGCCCCCAGTGTGTACCCTCAACCTAGCCATAACATTGGCTAAATCTCTCAGAAATCCCAACTTTCGTATCCGAAGGAAGTAAGCCTCCCCATGTCCTCTCCCACCAATGCCGTACCAAATATGGCTCCTGGCGCCGCAACCGGCGCAGCCCCTGCCGTTGCCCCGATGTCGACGCCTG
The DNA here is from genome assembly GCA_030838305.1 of Acidobacteriaceae bacterium. GTDB lineage: Bacteria > Acidobacteriota > Terriglobia > Terriglobales > Acidobacteriaceae > Sulfotelmatobacter. Next base: position 1,588 of record JAUTWY010000326.1, on the reverse strand, counting down.
CGCTACTGGCTGCGATGCTCAGAACGTCACCGAAGATTAGCGACCTGTTTTTTACGCCGGGGAAGCCCCCGCTCGTGGAAATCAGTGGAAAACTAGCTCCTGCCGGGACGGCGCGCGCACTCACCTGCGATGATACCCGGCGCATCGCGGCCGATCTCATTAGGGATGACCAACACGCAATCGATAACTTGAAGGAACTCGGCTCCTGTGATGTGTCCTACAGCTTGCCGGGAGCGAATCGATTTCGCGTCAACATTTTTATGCAGCGCGGTTCCTGTGCAATCGTAATGAGGGTAATTCCCGGCAAGGTCCCCGACTTCGAATCGTTGAACCTGCCTCCCGAGTTAGCGAAGATTGTGGGACTACGCAATGGCATTGTGCTGGTGACGGGGCCGACAGGCTCCGGCAAGTCGTCCACCCTCGCGGCGATCATCGACAAAATCAATAAAGAGCAGTCTTATCACGTGCTCACCATCGAAGATCCTATTGAATTTCTGCATCCCCACAAAAACTGCATTGTGAACCAGCGTGAACTGCACAGCGATACACCAAGCTTCGCGCTCGCCCTGCGGGCAGCGCTCCGTCAGGCCCCCAAAGTAATTCTTGTGGGAGAGATGCGAGACAAAGAGACAATCGAAATCGCGATGGAAGCTGCGGAAACGGGTCACCTCGTGCTTTCGACACTGCATACTATCGACGCCTCAAAAACGGTTGAGAGAATTGTGGGAGTCTTCCCCATGGCCGAGCAGCACACGCTTCGCAACCGTCTGGCGAAGAGTTTTCGCTACATCATTTCGCAAAGGCTGGTGCCCCGGAAAGATGGCGCCGGGCGCGTAGCCGTACTTGAAATACTGAAGTCCACACTGCGCACCCGTGAGTATGTTGAAAAAGGCGAGGGAGAAGGCAAAACCTTGTTGGACGCCATGCGCGTCGGCGACCAGGAAGGCATGCAGCATTTTGACGGCAGCATCGAGAAGCTTATCCGCGAAGGCGTCCTGGATATGGATACAGGGCTGGCGTATGCCACCAATCCCGACAATCTCATGCTCGATCTAGCCGATCTTGCCGCACCGTCGCCCTCGGATCCGTTGCTCGAGACGGTTGCCACTTAACTGGACTGGCTAGGGGCTCTCGCGGAATTTCGAAAACGTGTGTCCCGCGCTCTGGGGAGGGTAAAGTACGTCGGATTTTGAGCCCTCTTCCCACCCGGATCCCTTCTCATGAAGGATTTCCTCGCTGCTGCCGCGCTCTTCAGCTCTAGTTACCGCCGCCGCCCTCTGTGTTACGGCTCAGGACCCAACCCCCACAACGAATGAAAGAAGGAGACGATGCCAACAGGTCGCGCGCGATGCTAGCATCCTGCCTCAACAATGACTGCAAAGCCGTGCACACCACGATATCCACTTCCATCCTCAGCTTTTCCACAACGCGCTAGCGAGACTGGCCTTAGGACGATGGCATGTCGCTTTGGTTTCCAGCAGCCAACGTTTTCCTTCTCAACAGGATAGATTATTCCTTCTAATCTTTGTTATATGACGTTTAATAATTTTTCTGACAGTATTTTATATGGTATGCTGATTTCTTGTTT
>JAUTWY010000290.1 GCA_030838305.1 Acidobacteriaceae bacterium | reverse complement strand
ACAGAAGCACCATGAAGAGAAGGCTGCTCCAGGCCGCATTGGGCCCGCCCGAGACGTAGCTCGCGCCGAAAATCCAGGCGAGGAAGAGGATGAACGTGATGTGGATCCGAACGGCTGTTCCGGCGATCGAACCGATCTTCAGGGACCAAGACATGGCTTGCCTCGCAATGGTCGGGCTTCGGGGGCTGACTAAAGGACGAAGTGGCTTTTTTCGAGGATGGCTTCACTGAAACATGAGTCCGCATTCCCGGCCAATTCTCCAGACTTGCTCGTTACGTAGGGAAAACAGTGCGGCGCGAATTGGGGCGGAATGGAATCAAATTTGATTCCGTATCGGTTCGTGGCCCAATGGACCAATGCCATGCCTTGGAATACGTGGTCGGTTTTTCCGAGGTGTTTCATTATGCCGCGTTCTGAACGCTTGAAGCTCAGATCCAGCATTCCTCGAAACGGGGCCCGCAATCTGCCTGCACCACCAAACTGGATTTCAGAAAGCTAAATTCGTTTTTAGTTGAGAAAATCGGGTTTGATCGTGATGTTAGACTGGCGGTGTCGCTCTTCTGGGATCACCGAAAGGGGGACCGTTGAGAACCGGCAAGCGTGGGCCACGCCCCTCTGCTGGTCGATCAGATATTACGATAACGAGTGTGGTGAGATTGATGCTGGATCCGATACCAGTTCAGCAAAAGGCGCTCTTGGCGGCTCTGACCGTAGTCATCGTTCTTACTGGAATCGGCGCTCGGCTCGGCGGCATGTCGCTGGCAATGCTTCTTCACTTCATTCAGCGCATCGCCTTCGGTTACAGTGTCGATGCCGTGATCAGCCAAGAGAGCTTCTTGCGAGGTGTCAGCGCTTCTTCTCCGATGCGGAGAGTTCTGATGCTTGCGACTTGCGGCCTTGTAGCAGGAGTCGGCGGGTGGGCCGTTTATCGGTTCGGTCGCCCCCTCGTCAGCATCAAGAAGGCGGTCAGAGCGGATGATCCCCGAATGCCGGTCATCGCGACGGCCGCTCATGCGCTGCTCCAGATCATTACGGTCGCTCTCGGCTCGCCGCTCGGCCGCGAGGTCGCGCCGCGCGAAATAGGCGCCACTCTTGCAGGGTGGCTTTCCTATCGCGCCGGCCTGCCCCCCGAGGTTAGCCGGATCACTGTCGCCTGTGGCGCAGGCGCGGGTCTCGCCGCCGTCTACAACGTTCCGCTTGGCGGGGCGCTCTTTTTCCTTGAGGTCTTGCTGGGCACGTTCAGTCTGTCTGCCCTCATTCCCGCTATCACGGCATCCGTCATAGCACCCTTGGTGGCGTGGATCGGATTGGGCGATAGATCGCGTATATGGTCCCGCACTTTATGATCAGCCCTTCGCTCGTCGTTTGGTCGATCGTGGCTGGACCGGTTCTCGGATTTGCGGCCTATTGGTACGCGCGTTTATCCGGCCGAGAACTTTCCGTCGTTTGCAATCCGCTTCTTCGGAGACACTGATAGCATGGCTAACAAGCGCGAGCCTGTCCTCCAGACCATTTCCATTATGTCACTTCGTCCCACGCAGATGACTGTGGGGATGAGGGAGGTCAAGGAGAAGCGTAAGCGCTGGCGGGCACACAAATCAAAGAAGCGTGCCGAGCTTCTGGGACGCCGTATGATTCCAGTGGTGCTGGGTCCAGACAAAAATCACTACGTGATTGATCATCATCACATGGTGCGGGCCTTGCATGAAGAAGGCGAGGAGTTTGTCCTTGTTTCTGTCGTAGCCGATCTGACCATGGTCCACAAAAATGCCTTCTGGGTGGTGCTCGACAACCACCGGTGGGTCTATCCTTACGATGCCAAGGGCGAACGCCGCTACTAACCGCGATCTGCCGAAAACGGTAGCCGACCTGAAAGAGATCCGTTTCGGAGTCTTGCAGGCGAACTGCGCCGCGTCGGCGGCTTCGCCAAAGATACCACGCCGTTCAGTGAATTTCTGTGGGCGGATTTCCTGCGCCGAAAGTTGTCGCGCAAGGGCGTGGAGAACAATTTCAGCAAGGCGATCGAACGGGCGTTGGCGCTTGGCAAGAGCAAGGATGCGGTCTATCTGCCAGGCTGGTGCGGACCTGCCGAGGAGGATTGAACTTCGCCGAGATCCCCTTTTGGCCAAGTTGGATCAAGCGCAGCGGGACACGCGAACCCACAGGGCGCCTGGCCCGCGGGCAAGAGGCCATTAACGGAATTGTCGAACGGTCAACGCCCTTTCGCCATTCCCGAGTGGCAACGCGCGGATCGCATGGTGCGGGTATGGCCCCTCAGCTGATCGAGTTGTCCTCTTCTGCCGGTAGGGCGCGATGTCGATCGCTGCGGTGGGCGCAACAAAATTTGGAAGAACGCCGGCGCGCCGCATTTGCTCACCTGGCATGCCGCCCGAGGTGTCCACGAGTCCGCGGGATCGGCAATGAAGCTGTCGACGACATGATGACCGCAGGCCCTTTGAAGCATCTGGGAGGGCATCGACGAAGTCGCGGGGGCTGGGCGAAGATCGCGTCTTCGTTTTCCAGCGCGCCGGCGAGTGCGTCACCAGTTGCTGCTGACCGCTTAGAACCCTCCGGCACTGAAGCGAAGCGGCTGCACCACGTCATACGCCGCCTTGGTCAGTGGTACGGCGTAGTCGACGGTCAGGGCGCCGAATGGCGAGGCCCAGGTCAGGCCCGCTCCCACCGAAGAGCGCACGACGTTGGAGTTAGCGACCTGTAATGATTGCGTCGAGCCTGGAAATGTCGTCGGCCCGCCATAGTTAAAGACGCTGCCTGCGTCGACGAAGGCGGTCGCCTTCAGCCCGTATTCCTGCGGCACGCCGGGGATCGCACTCTGCAATTCCAAGGTGCTTGCCCAGTACATGCTGCCGCCGACATTATCCATGGTCGTGCCGGGAGTGAGGTCGCGCGGACCGAATCCGTTGGGTGCAAATCCCCGCACCATGGTCGGGCCGCCAAAGAAGCTGTTCATCAGCGGCACCTGCTGGCCGCCCCAACCGGTGATGTAGCCTCCTTGCGCGCGCA
>JAUTWY010000236.1 GCA_030838305.1 Acidobacteriaceae bacterium | reverse complement strand
ATTCACTCGTCTCCTTCGTCTTCCTTCACTCAGACGAGATCTCTTTATTTAAAGTTGCAGTGAATCGGTATTTTTCAACAAGCTGTTAGGCAAACATCATCACTGAATCGTTATGATTTTGATTACTGCACATACTTGGCGGGCGTCGTGTCAAACTGCTTTTTGTGCTCCTTGGAGCAAAAATAGTACGTCTTGTTCTTGTAAGAGGAAGTTAGAGCTGCATCCTTGATTACATTCATTGAGCACACCGCACACACGGGATGGGCTTCTGTGCCTGTGCGTGCTTTCGCATAAAGCATATTTGAGGCCGGGTCCATCCATCCGCGTCCTTGATACTCCATATCGTAGGCAGCCTGCTTCGCCACTTCGCGCCCATAGTAGCGTTCGACCACCCGAAAGGCTAAATCAATGCCGCAAGAAAGTCCGCCTGAGGATGCAAGGTTCCCATCTTCAACGAATCTCGCTCCTCGCTTCACATGGATGTCCGGAAACTTCATCTCTAAATCAACGTAAGAGCCATGATGCGTAGTCGCCGATTTGCCCGAGAGCAATCCCGTTTGAGCTAACAAATACGCTCCTGTGCACACAGACATGGTTACGTCCGCGATCTTGGACGCTTTGCGAATCCAGTTCAACACCGTTTCGCTGGAGTTACTTTGCGCGGGAATGACAATCACCTTCGCCGCAGGCGCTGTTTCCAACGTGTAGTCAGGTATGATCTTCATCCCGCCGCTTGCCCGGATCGGTTTCAACGTTTCAGAGACCGTATAGAGCTGGAACACGTCCATCCGGTTGCCGATCATCACGTTGGCGAAAACCTCCCAAGGACCCGCGAAATCAATGACCACAGCATCATCTGAAATTAGAAATGCGACCGGAATAGCGCCCTGCGCTGGAGGCTTCAGCGGGCTTAAATTAGTTCGATCAGCCGGTTGCTCCCCCCAGTCGGGCCCATGTGGCGGCTCGGCGCTTGCGGAAAGCACCCAAAACTTAGGAAAGGCGGATCCCAAGCCCAAAGCTGCCGACCTCTGTAACAACTGTCGTCTTTTCATGGTCGTAACCTCCGGAGATTGCGGTTCTTCAGGTGCGCACTCGGTTCTAACGATGTTAGACGCATTCCAATTAAAGACGCGCGAATCGGAAACCTGTTTCTGAGGTCCGATACGACTTACAAGGATTTAGCGACCGTATCCGGTTTATCGAACGTCCATGCGGTCGCCAGTATTGTGGTCTTCATAAATCCAGCCCGTGAACATCGTCGCTTCCATCGCCGCACTCCACGGCTGTGGAAGCTTTTTCATCCAGTGGTCTAGATCGAGACGGGTGGCGGAAACCGATCCCTCGGTGTGAATCTTGCCACTGCTGTCTTTCACGCAGTAGCTGATCTTCCGCTTGTGAACATCTAGCCCAAGGTAATACATAGGTTGCATGGAGGAGCCTCCTTGGTGTTTCTGAATCAGCGTTCGCTGAGTTCAGCTTTTCTACACCAAACGCTCCTCCTTCGACCTATACATTCAAACTTCCCAGGCAAGTTAGAATTATCGTCCATGTGGGTCCCGGTACCCAGAGGGCGGCGGAAGCTTAGACTACAGGGCGGTGGCCTGCAGGCGACAAAACCTTTACAACTGTCCTGTTACCGAGCGGCGGGTAGCGGCGTCCAATTGTCTGTGCGTCGTGTTGAGGACAATTGTTGCATCGCTCTTATTTTCTAGCGCTCTTACTGCTGTTGAGCCCGATCGTCGATTTTGCTCGGGAAACGCCGGGCGTCGAGTCTCCGGCCTTCACAACCGTACCAGAGCTTAACGCTGGATTCGATCTGCTCTACGAGCAGAGATTCGCCGAAGCACGTGAGGCTTTCGCTAGCTGGGAATCCCGCAATCCGGAGGAGCCTTTTGGCGAGGTCGCCGTCGCCGCCAGCTATCTCTTTGAAGAGCTATCCCGCCAAGGCGTACTGACCAGCGATTTTTTCCTGAACGAAAAGAAATTCCTGCGTGGCATTGACGGCAGCCCGGATCCGGGGCGCATGAGCCATTTTCGCGATGCTCTCGCTCGCGCCCGCGAACTTGCCGGGGAGCGCCAGAAAACAAATCCCAACGATGGAGAAGCCCTTCTTGCGCTGACGCTTGCCGCCGGAATGGAATCGGATGCGGAATCGATTCTGCAGAAAAGGCATCTCGCCGGCCTCAAGCAGATGAAAAAAGCTAACGGGTATGCGAAGGAATTGCTGGCGCAGCATCCTGACGCGACGGACGCGTGCATCGCCCCCGGCATCGCAAATTACATTATCGGGTCGCAGAGCGCTGGTTCTCGTTTCGTGCTCCGGTTTGATGGAATTCACGGCGACAAAAAACTCGGCATGGACCAAGTCGCCAGGACCGCGGAAAACGGCCGCTATCTCCGGCCTTTCGCCAAAATTATCCTTGCCCTGGCCGCGCGCCGCGAAAAACAGAATGCCCTGGCGCAGAGATTGTTCCGCGAATTGAGTGAGCAATATCCAGATAGCGAGCTATTCGCTTCGGAATACACCAAAGCCATGTCCGCGGCTTCTGGTGACTGATTTGCCGCCCCCGGACAAATTAATCCCCAACCGCCCGCACGCCATGGTTGCATTGCCAGGGCTTTGTCGCCAAGCCCCTTTTGATTTGGAGGCCATTGGTTAAGTGCCTGGTTGGCGCGCTTACCGGCAAGTGAGCATCCAAATCGGCGGGTGAGGACCGGCGTGTCGCAACCGAACGCGAAACGCCGCGCAAATTCTGCTCAAATGTTAACTAGGGCGGGACAGGGCATTTGTCTTGACACTACGTAACTGATGTTGCATAAGTGTCCACATTATGTGCTCCCGATTCACTCTCACCTGCGCTCTGCTGTCAAGCCTGCTTGCCGGCGTCGCCTACAATCAGGACCTCATCTCCAAAGCCCGCGCCACCAAGGGTAGAGAGCCCGCCCCCCGCTTCAACGCGACTACTACCGACGGCGAAAAGTTCTCTAACGTCTCCATCAAAGGCAAAGTGGTCCTCCTCGAATTCTGGACCACCTGGTGCTCCTTCTGCGCTGTCGAAGCGCCCTTCGTTGACAAAATCAATCACGAATTTGCCGGCAAAGACCTCTTGGTGCTCGCTGTGAACGTCGGCGAGTCCAAGAAAACCGTGAAGAAATATCTGGAACGGCATCCTCGCAACGTCAAAGTCGTCCTCACCGACGACACCAACCTGGCCGCCATGTATGCCGCTACCGTCTACCCCATTTATGTCGCTATCGACCGGGATGGCAACATCGCCGCCACACAGCGCGGCGCCGGAGGTGAGGAAGTCCTCCGCGACCTCCTGGCCACCGCCGGCCTGGAAATCAAAACCGACTCTGACGGCAATTAGAGCTATCACCTATTTCTGATAAAAGAGCTAGCCGCCCATGTGGACACTTACGCTGTTGCTGCGGCTCCTTGAACAGCTTTCGCTGCGGTGCGAATCACGTCGATGACGCGTTCCGGTTGGGAAAGCATCGGCACGTGGCTGCTGTCGAGCTCATAAGTGGTTGCGCCCATGCGCTTGGCCATGGCGCGCTCCAGATCGGGATGCACGGTGTGGTCTTTTTTGCCGACGATGTACCAGCTGGGCTTCGACTTCCAAGCGGTGCCCCCGACTTTCGCGTCGAACAGGTCGGGTTTGGGGACGCCCTGGGTCGCCCAAACGAGCTTCTGCTCCTGCTCCGAAAGGTCTCCGCAGAAATACTTCGTGCCCTCCGGACGCAGCCAGATACGTCCATCCACGACTTCGATGTGGGAGAAGACGTCGGTCTTCGGGAACTTGGACTGCTGGGTCTGAGACGTTTCATCGGCGTCCGGAGCGAGTGCGCTGATATAAACCAGCCCGTCACCGCGATCGTCGGTTCCGGCGCCGGTGATGACGCTTCCGCCGTAGGAGTGGCCGACGAGGATGACGGGGCTGCTGACCCGCCCTATCGTTGCTTTCACCAAGGCGACGTCCTCTGCCGTTTTGTTGAGGCCGTACTGCGCTGCAATACACTCATACCCCTCCGCCAGAAGGGGAACGATCAGCTTGCTAAAGCAGGAGCCATCGGCCCAGAGCCCGTGGCAGAAAACGATACTTGGTTTGGTCGATTTCATAGTGTGCTTCCTTTCTTTTGTAACGAGGATTGACTACTGATTTCGGCGTCGAGGAGCGTGCCGAGTACCTCGGGCCACGCTTTCTCGAAGTCGGCGTCGCGTTGCAGTCCGCGCTCCAACAGAGCTTGGATCCGCCGCTGCGCTTCAGGCCACGTCAACGCTGTCTCAAAAGAGGTAATCGCATCCAGTAGCTCGTCGGCGGATGGCAACGAGACTTGGTTGACGAGATTCTTTGCGGCGGCGATAGCACGCCGGTCGAAGGAGGCGATCCGGCGCGCGAGCGCGTCTACGAAGCCGTCCAGTTCCGCGTCCGGAAGCGCCCGGTTGACATATCCGTATCTTTCCGCAGTGTAGCCGTCGAAATCCTCCGCGCCGAGAACGATTTCGAGCGCGCGCCCTCGGCCCACCAAATACGGCAGGCGTTCCGCACCGCCGCCGCCCGGATGTAGTCCCACGCCGACTTCTGGCTGGCCCAGTCGCGTGTTCTCGCGCGATGCAAAACGCATGTCGCAGGCGAGGACGAACTCGCTGCTCACTCCCCGGACGCACCCTCGGATCTTCGCGATGCTGACCACCGGGGACTTGGTGAGACGCACGAACGTATCCATCAGGATCGGGAGGCCCGAAGCCCCGACAGCAGTCATGATGTTCCCTATCTTGCCGGTCAAATCAAAGT
>JAUTWY010000194.1 GCA_030838305.1 Acidobacteriaceae bacterium | reverse complement strand
CGGAACCCGAAGGCGGCTATGCTGCCCTCGTTCCCGCTCTACCTGGCTGCGTCACCTACGGCCAAACAGTGGACGAAGCTCGGGAGATGGCTCGGGACGCCATGTCTGGCTACATCGCCAGCCTTCGCAAGCACAAAGATCCCGTTCCCACTGACGAAGACACACTCGTCGCATCGTTGGGTTTGGAATATTCGCGCTAGCGTCAGGCAAACCTTGTTGAGGGAAGCTGGATTCTCTCGCGAGGAATTGATCGACTTTCTAGCCGGCAGATAGTCGAACCTCGCGTCGCTCGGTCCTGGGCACTCCGGTATTAGGAAGTCAACTGCCGCAGTATCTCTTTGCCCAGCTTCTGGGTCTCGCCGAAAAACTTCTGATATTCGACAAACAGTCGGTTCAATTCCAACGACTTGTCGGCAGACAGCTTCTTGCGAAGCATCATGTCGCGCACGTGCACGGGGTTCGGAAGGGTTGCATCTTCAGTTAATTCTTCCAACGCGGTACTGGGATCGTAGTGATACATGCAGGTATTGTAGCGCCGCACCGTAGCGCCGGCGTCCCGCCAGCTGTCAGGAGGGCGTCTCGCCCTGCCTGCCGGCGCTACATCATCTCTGTCCCCCACAAGTCGTGCAGGTGCACGATCCCCTCCAGCTTCCCGCCATTTACTACCATCAGAGAAGTGATCTTCTTTTCTTCCATCAGTGCCAGCGCGGTCGCGGCAAATTCCCCAGCCGTAATCGTCCGCGGATTCCTTGTCATGGCTTCCTCCGCGGTCAGATCGAGCCCGTCCTTCCCGCGCTTTTCGAGGAGCCGCCGCAAGTCTCCGTCGCTGATGATGCCCACCAACTTTTCGCCCTCGACCACCGCCGCCACACCCAGCTTCTTGCGCGACATTTCGTAGATCACATCCGGCATCTTCGTTTGCGGCGTAACGCGAGGCAGCGCGTCGCCTGCATGCATCAGCGATTCCACCCGCGCCAACCGCTTCCCCAACTTCCCGCCCGGATGCAGATTGGCAAAGTCTTCTTCCTTGAATCCACGCTTCTCACTCAGCGTGACGGCGAGCGCGTCGCCCAAAGCCAGCATCGTCGTAGTCGAAGCGGTAGGCGCCAACCCCAGCGAACAAGCCTCCTCCGCAATCGAACAATCCAGCGCCACATCAGCAGCAGCCGCCAAAGTCGAGGCTTGTGTGGAAGATGCTCGTGTGGAAGCGAGCGAGTTGCCCGCTTTCGTATTGCCGATCTCATCGCCCGTCATCGCAATCAGCGGCACTCGCAGCCGCTTGATCGTCGCCAGCAACGCCAGAATCTCCTCCGTCTCGCCGCTAGCCGAGAGCGCCAGCACCACATCCCCACGCACCACCATTCCCAAATCCCCGTGCACCGCGTCCACCGGATGCAGATACAACGCCGGAGTCCCCGTCGAACTCAGCGTCGCCGCAATCTTGCGCGCAATCAGACCGCTCTTTCCCATCCCGGTCACGACCACTCGTCCCGCACAGCAAAACAGCAGCTGCACGGCCTGCTGAAACGACGCCGCCATCGGTCCGGCGATGCGGTCCGCCAGCGCGCGCAACGCCTCCGCTTCAATGCGCACCACGTTCTCGCCAATACTCTTCATAAAAAGCCGATCTTACCAGGAGGTTTTTGGACTTTGGTTTTTCAATTCCTAATTGCCAAATTGCTCAATTACCCATTTCTCATTCTTAGAAATGATCTTCGGGACCCTGGGGCTGTGCGGGCTTCTGACCGAGCACGGCCAGCCCCTTCGCCTGGATCATCCGGTCCCACGGTCCTGCCTGCCAGTTATCGCGGGTCTTGGCAGGATGCTGCCACGGAGGTAGCGCCACCATCAGTTGGATCGCAGTCGAATGAACATATGGCTCGTACATCGACCGCAACTTTGTCAGCTTCTGCCACGCCTCATCGGTATTTCGCAATTTCAATCCAACCCCCGCCAAGGTTTCCCGCAGGGCCTGGAAATTCGCGTCCGTCATCCTCTCCCCCGCCTTCGGATCGTAGCGCGCGTTCACCACCTGGGCCAGATCCACGGCCGCGTGGCGCGCCATGGCAAAAGTCAGGCGGGCCTGTCCGGGATGAATGCCTTCAAAGCCGGTAATCAACAGCGAAGTCACGTCCAGCATAATCATCAGTGCTCCCAGCCACGACTGGTTGCTGTGCTGCGATCGAAAGAAACTTAATACCGGATAGGAAATGTGGCTCTCCAGCAACTCCCCCGCCCAACGCTCCCAGTCGCGCAGAACCTCATCTAGGACGATTTGGTCGATCGCTGGATTTTCCGAACTACCCGCGAGCCGCACCAGCAACTCGGTCGCAGTCGGTGGCGATCCGGCGCGGGCGTCGAGCATTGAAATCTGAATCTCCCGCCGCGAGAACGACGCGTACACCACCGGGAGGTAGCCAATCACCACTCCCAGAAACGCGAAGCCCATCCCCGCTTCCAGCACCGCAAGCGCGCGCGCCAACGGCGATGTTGGCACGATGTCCCCATAACCTAGCGTGAAAAACGTCTCCCCGCTCTGGTACAGGATTCGGCCAAAAGTGATGGGCTCGTTGCCCAATTGTTCGTGTCCGCCAATGCCGTATTGCAGCAAGGCGAAGCCCACAATCAGGCTCGCCGCCCAAAACTCTAATAGAAGAATCAGCGAGAGCGGCCCGAAATATCCCAGGAAACTTTGCTGCCTGACCGGGGTCGGGATGTGGCGCGCAATTTTCTTCCAGGGAATCCAGGTGCGCCGGTAGAACCAGGCCGTCAGCTTGAACTGCCGGGTCACGCGCCGGGGCAGCACCACGGTCTCAAACGCGTCCAGCAGAACCACGCAAATTACGATGACGCCAACGACAATCGCGGGAATGCTGACGTGAAAGGTCATGCCGGGTTCTCAGTTGGAATCTTGATTCGGAAGGTAGGGTAACAGATTCGGTGTCCGGCTTTCGCTGCTGGCGTCAGACCAACTCCATTTCCGGAAGCCCGGAGCCGGACGCCTTACTGCTTGGGTTGCTGCGCCGGCGGATTCTGCCCCGGCGCCGCGGGCGCCGCTGCAGCCGGCTTTTTCGCTGCCGGCTTCTTCTTGGGCGCTGGCTTCTTCGCCGGTTCGTTATCGTCCACGACAGTTTTCTTCGGAGGCGCCGCCGAAATCGCCGCCTGCGCCGCCTTCAAATCTGTTCGCAAGCGGGCAATTTCCTGCTCCTTCGACGCCGCCAGGTTCGCCAATCGCTCCCCTAACTGTCTTCGAGTTGCCTCAAAACTGTTCAGATCATTCGACAACGATTGAAAATCATCCTTCGGCCCGAACGCGCCTGTCGATTCCACCACGCTTCCCATCACGTCGTAGAGCGCATCCAGATTCCGGTATAGCTTAAACGTCGCAGGCAGATCCTCTGGCGCATTGCGCACCTGAGCGATGATTTCCGCCAACGCACTCTGCAGATTGCGCTGGATCGAATCCACATTCCCCAGAGCCTGCTTCTTCGAGGAACCGTCGGTCTTCCAGCGTTCAATGCGCAGCTTCATCAAGTCGGCTTGCGTGGCCTTCGAACTGGCCTCCAGTTGCGACAGCAATCCATTCACCTGCGACATCGACGCGTAGGAAACAATACCCTGCCCCGCCGCTCCCGAGGAAGCCACGCTTCCCTGCACCGAATACTGAGGCCCGGCGGGACCGTGAACTGCGGGTGCAGCGGCAGTCTGCCCGAAGGCGTTTGCAGTCCCCCACAGCATTAACAAAATCAAGGATTGGCGGATCAGTGTGGCTTTCATTGAGTCCGAAATCGGCGGCGATTTCGAGTTCAGGATACTACAAGCGAGCCCCCCTTGTTGATCGAAAGCACTGGTGTCATTGAGATCGCCTCCTCCATACTCTCCCCGGCTGTTCTGCTTGCCATCCACGATCCAGCTTTTTCCCGAAGTGGCTCTGGACAATTGACTCTCCGGTAAGCCCTAAGAATGAAAAAGTGAGAAGATAGTCAGATCAAATATGTTTTCTCCGTGCCAGCGAGGTCCCAGTCGACACGTCCGTTGGTTTGCCTCTTTCATCATTGCCTTGGCCGCGTTTCTTCCGACCCTCTCCCCTGCACAGGACCTGGCCCGCCGTCTAATCCTTAAAGACGGCTCCTACCAGCTAGTCACGAAATATGAGGTGAAAGGCGAGCGCGTGCGCTACATGAGCGCCGAGCGCAATGAGTGGGAAGAACTTCCCTCATCGTTGGTGGACTGGCCGGCCACCGAAAAATACGAAAAAGATCGTGCCGTGGGACCTGCCATTCCCGAAGCCTCCGCTCTCGATAAGCAAACCGACGCTGAGCGCGAAGCGGAAGAATCTCATCTTCTCCAGGTCGCGCCCGGACTCCGTCTACCGGAAGACTCCGGCATATTTCTGCTCGATACCTTCCAAGGCCAGCCGCAACTGGACGAAATGCAGCAAGCCGAGGGCGAGATCAACCGCAACACCAAAGGCAACATTTTTCGCGGAGCCCTTAATCCCATCGCGAGTGCGAAACAAACCATCGAACTCGCGGGCGAACACGCCGCCCTGCACGCCCACGTCGCCGTGCCCTCCATCTACATCAACGTTGATGACGAATCCTCAAATCAACCGCCCAGCGGCGAAACCGCGTCTGCCAAGCCATCCGAACCTAGCCTCGACGCTCCGCGCGACGAGCGGCAACGCCCACAGCAACCGGTACAGCCCCTCGTTCCTTTTGATCGATTCCGCATCGTGCGTGTGAAAGTAAAAGGCGGCAAGCGAATCGTGGGGGATATCAGGCGCGCCGTTACCGGCAAAGTCAGTCAGGATGAAAGCTACGTAAAGACCACGATCGATCGGGTCAGCGGCGGCTGGCTTAAGCTAACCCCCATCGAAGCTCTTTCTCCCGGTGAATACGTATTGGTTGAAACGAAAGGAAACGAGGGCATGAACCTCTACGTCTGGGATTTCGGTGTGAACCCCAACTCCCCCGCCAATCAGAATCCGTGGAAGCCGGAGATAAAGAATAGAGAGCAGAAACCAGAACTACAGAAGTAACGCAAACGGTTGCGGGCAGCCAGGGCCTCAAGCTAGAAGCTAGAAGCTAGAAGCTAGCAGCTGCCTTCCTACTTCATCACTCCCCGCTGCGCAATTCCGATATTGTCTCGCGTGGTGTTCTTCACCAGATACATCATCTCGTCAGCCTGCCGGATAATGTCGTGAGTATCGCGCGCGTCGTGCGGATAGGT
>JAUTWY010000167.1 GCA_030838305.1 Acidobacteriaceae bacterium | reverse complement strand
GGATCGCTGGCGGCGAGAAACTGAAAGCGGTTCCTTGCGGAAGCTTGCTGAGCTGCTGGTTCAAGCGGTGCTTGATTTCCTGAAACTGTTCCGCTCGTGCTTCGCGACTGCTCCAGGGCTTCAGCGTGACGAAAAAGAAGCCGTTGTAAGTGGTCCGCACAAAGCTCAGCAAGCTGAAGCCAACAACGCTTGTCGTGTATTCCACGCCTGGCGTGTTGGCGAGGATCCCCTCAACCTGTCTCGCCGCCGCGCTCGTGCGCTCCAGCGAAGCGGCATTCGGAAGGTCCATGTTGACGTAGACGTAGCCCTGATCTTCATCCGGCAGAAAGCTGGATGGCACGCGGCTGCCAAAGAAAGCTCCGGCAAGACCGCAGGCCGCAAGCATCACTAGCGCCAGGACGCTTTTCCGGATCATCCCACCGGACACCCGCAGATAGATTTCGGTGCCGCTCCCGAAAACACGATTGAACCACGCGAAGAATTTTGCGAGTGGTCCGCGGCTTTCCTTCTTTGGCCGCAGCAGTAGCGCGGCAAGCGCCGGGCTCAGCGTAAGTGCGTTAAAAGCCGAGAGCACCACCGAGATTGCGATCGTCAAGGCAAATTGCTGGTAAAGCCGTCCGGTGATACCTGGAATAAAAACTGTTGGCACGAAGACCGCCGAGAGAACCAGGGCAATACCGATGACCGGCCCGGAAAGCTCCTCCATAGCTCTTCGAGCGGCATCCTTGGGAGCCAAGCCCTCCTCGATGTGGCGTTGTACGCCTTCGACGACGACAATCGCGTCGTCTACCACCAAGCCGATAGCCAGCACGAGTCCGAACATCGAAAGCGTATTGATCGAGAAACCGAAGAGCGGGAAGAAAACAAAGGTGCCCACCAGCGAGACGGGCACGGCCAGCAGCGGGATCAGCGTAGCGCGCCAGTCTTGCAGGAACAGGTAGACCACCAGGATCACCAGCACGATGGCGATCAAGAGGGTTTGCATGATCTCCTTCATCCCTTCTGTGACTGCGGTCGTCTGGTCCAGCGATATGGCGTAATCCATGTCTTGTGGGAAGCGCTGCTTCATCTCGGCCATCAGCTTTCGAACGCCCGCGGCTGTTTGGACGGCATTCGAACCGGGCAATTGGTAGACGGGGATGACGATGGCTGGCTTGCCATTCAAGCGGCTGACAATACTGTAGTCTTGTGCGCCCAACTCGACGCGGGCGACGTCTTTCACGCGAACGGTCCCGCCATCTGGCGCCTCGCGCACGATCACGTTTTCGAATTGTTCTGGCGAACTCAAGCGACCTTGCGCAAGCACGGAATAGGTGAATTGCTGGTTCGCAAGAGCTGGTTCGCCACCCACCTGACCGGCAGGATTGACCGTGTTCTGCTGTTGCACAGCATTGACGATGTCCGTGACTGTAATGCCCAGCTTCGCCAGTTTGTCAGGCTGTACCCACAGCCTCATCGCATACTGCCCCGCGCCGAACACCTGCGTCTGGCCCACACCGTACAAGCGAGCGATCGGGTCGTTCAGGTTGATGTACGCGTAGTTGCCGAGGTACTTGGTATCGTAAGTGCCTTTCGGGGAAAATATGCCCACCAGCATGAGCGGAGCCGTGACGGACTTTCTGATCGTGACTCCGTAGCTAGTAACGTCCGGCGGAAGCTGACCGGCAGCCAGTTGCTGGCGCGACTGCGTAAGGATGAGATCGGTGTTCGGGTCTGTCTTCAGGTCGAAGTCCACGACCATGGTGGTTTGTGAGTTGCCGGTAGCGTTCAGGGAGTACATGTAGTTCATGTTGTCCACGCCGTTGATTTGCTGTTCGATGGGGGTGGCGACGGATTGCTCCAGGGTCTGTGCGTCCGCCCCGACATAGCTGGCCTGCAGCTGAATTTCCGGTGGAACGATGTTCGGAAACTGCGCCACGGGCAGGCTTGTGATGGTGACCGCCCCCACAATCACCGTAAGAATGGCGATCACCATCGCGACGATTGGGCGGTTGATGAAGAACTTCGACATAACTCAGTTTCCTTCCCCGGAAAGATGTACGGGCTTGGGAGTAACGAGAGTTCCTTCCTTGAGATTTTGTAGTCCTTCGACTACGACTTGCTCGCCCGGCTTGAGTCCATCGTCAATCACCCACATCGTGCCTACTGTCTCGCCGGGCTTCACGGTGCGCATACTAACTTTGTGATCGCTGCCGACAACTGCTACCTGATAGCTTCCCTGTGACTGCGCAACAGCGCTTTGCGGTAGCAGCAACGCGGCTTTTTTCATGTTGGTTTCGACACGCACACGTCCGTACTGCCCGGGTCGCAGAATGTTGCCTGGATTGGGAAAGGCCGCGACGATGCGGATCGTGCCCGTGTTTGCATCCACTTGCCGGTCCGCCAGCAGGATTTTGCCTTTTTGAGCGTAGACACTCCCATCCGTCAGGATCAGTTCGAGCGAGTTCCCAAAAAAACGGATCTGGTGTTTGCTGGAAATTTCATTGCCCTCTTTTTGTACGAGCACGTACTCACGTTCGGTGATAGGGAAATAAGCTTTGATGGGTTCCACTTGCGAAACTGAAGTCAAGATGGAAGTGGATCCGACAAGATTGCCGATCTGGACTTGTGCAATCCCCGCAATTCCATCCACCAACGAGGTGACTTTCGTCCACTCCAGGTTGAGTTCTGCCTGCTCCACTGCGGCCCTACTCGATTCGACGGCGGCCTGGGCGCCTAGCTTGGCCTGAACCTCGTTATCTAACTGGCTCTTGGCGATGGCCATGGCTTCTGCAAGAGGTTTGTCGCGCTCCACATCAAGCGTGCTTTTACCAAGTTGTGCTTGCGCCTGCGCAAGATCGCCCTTGGCGCGGTCGAGTGCCGCCGCGAAGGGCCGCGGATCTATCTCAAACAGTACTTGGCCTTTGCGAACCAGCGAACCTTCTGTGTAGTTTTGCTTGATTATGTAGCCTGAAACCTGTGGCCTTATCTGCGCGTTCACATAGCCGTCCAACGTCGCTACCCATTCGCTGTACACCGGAACATCGTGTTGCTCCACGGTGGCCACTCGGACCTCCGGCGTCGGCGCCACTGCTGCCGCCCGGCCACGGTTGCACGCTGAAGCAAAAATGGCCACGACAGCGAGAACTGCAAAGACGGCGACAGAAAGTCGTCGCGATAGATAGCCAGAAATAAAATGGACGGCGTCACTCACTGCCTTCTCCTTGTGTTCCCTAACTCCTAAAGGTGGAATTTTCTGCCTACGCCCATTTGGATTGACTCTCTCTTCTTGCGCGACGCGTGTGTGTATGTGACCGCCGCCGCTGCAACGGCTCCGCCGAACACGATTACTACAACCAAGAACATCGTCATTGGATTTTCCTTTCCCTTTTTGCCGTGCGCCGGATGTCAATTCCGATCTCCGGAGTTCGAGCTATATCGTTGTTGAAAGCCATTTCGGTCTCGTGTGAAAACAGCCGCCCGTTGGAGCTCGTATTCGGCCTGGAGCCAATCTCAAGCTCACTCCCCGGCAGGCCGCCGCGTTCCAGATAAATTTCGTAAGCCCGTCGCCTAATCTCGCTGTGATTTACTGCGTGGCTCGCAGAGGTATTTTCTACGCGAGCTTGAATGGGGCTTGCGTGAAGCTCCAACGTCTCACCTTTCTTGCTTTTCGATGTCATACCCGAGTTCTTTCCTTTCGTAGTCGATTGTTCTCGCTTTCAGCACGTACACCGCGGCACCTCTGCGCCACGGGTTCCGACGGGGGAGTCGGGGCTCGTGGCTACCATGACGGCATCGCTGGTTCAAAACGAAGACAATGCCGGCGGAGGGTTGGGATTTTGTGGGAGGTCGCACTTTAATCTAGTGCAGCCAGGTCAAAGTCCGGGCCGCCTTGGCCATCGCTTCCGACGCGATCACCAGAACCGCAAGAATCATTGCAATAGCCCTTTTCCGGATCATGTTTTCTTGCTCCCCCGTGCTGGATTTTTCTTCACAACCGACAAAAGCACTTCGATAAACCGGCCTTACTCGACCACCTGATCTGTCGGTGGAATTCTGT
>JAUTWY010000155.1 GCA_030838305.1 Acidobacteriaceae bacterium | reverse complement strand
ATCTCCCCGGACCAGCATGCAGGTTTGATGGGCTCCGGCGTACCGGTCATACACAGCCTTCTCGAACCGAATCACGTAAGGAACCGAGAGTGTCTGGCCGATAGCCCTCAGCGTTTCTGGCTTGCGTGACGTAGCCAATGCCTTGGCGCGATCCGAGAGGTTTTTGGCTTCCTCGGGCTTTTGCATTTTTTCCATCACGGCGGCATAGCCAATTAAGAGCGGAGCCAGGGCTGGATCGTTTTCGCCCAACCTCGTTTCCCGGAGTTGCAACGCGCGCCCGTAGAGTTCGCCGGCTTCGGAATACCGTTCTTCTTCCACCTTCAGGTCAGCCATATGTTGGAGCGGCCCTGCCAATTTAAGATCTTTCTTCCCAAAACTCTTCTCGATAATGCCTACCGCTCTGGCGTAAGATTCCTGCGCTTGGTCCGGTTTGCCCTCCGCATGCTGGACTTCGCCAAGATTCTGCAATACATCCACCAGTCGAGTATTCCCCGCGCCAAAGGTCTTCTCCTGCAATGCCAGAACTCGGCGATAAAGCGATTCGGCAGTTGCAAGCTTGGCTGCGTCATCTGGCGCATTCTCATCGTCTCCACTGTCCGTCGGACTCGCAGTGGACGCCGCCTCACCGTTGGCATTGGGTGCGATCGAAAGAGACTGGTCGGAACGGGGCAGCAGACGAACACTGTCGAGATAGAGAGTCGCCAGTTGATTGAGGCTGGAGGCGGTGTCCGGATTTTCCGGTCCAAGTTTTTTCTCGCGGATGGAGCAAATTCGCCGGCTGGTTTGGATGGCTTTGCTGAAGGCCCACTCTTTCACGTAGAGGCGTGTGTGGTTTTCCAGAATCGGCAACAGGAGCGGATCTTCCGCTCCGCGGCCGCCTTCCACCACCGTGATTGCTTTTTCGTACAGTCCTTCGGAGCTGATGAAACTGCTTCGTACGAACGCAACCAACGCCAGATTGTTGTAGATCGGGGCCAGGCGTAAATCATTCGGCCCGAACTTCTGAGCCTCCTGCAGTGCCTCGAGGAAAAGTCGGTTTGCGTCGGCGAGCTTGCCTTCCTGAAAGAGTTTTTCCCCAGCTTTATTCTTTTCCTCCCACGTATTCTGACCGACAAGGGAGGCTGGCAACAAAAGCAACAAGAACACCAAGGCGTAGAAGGCGCGCCCAGCCGAAGTCGTCGTTCCACACATGACACAATTATGCAACGGAGTCTAATGATTGCATCGAGAATTGTATTTTTCCAGCGTAGTGAAGCAATTCATCTGTCCTGCCTGCTGGCAGAAGGGTTGACTCTGTGGTGAAAATCTTCTTCACCGTACAACGACACTGCCCAGGTAACCAACTCGCCAACTGGTTTGCTACAATCGCCTCATCATGAGCTCGCAAGCCTTTGCCGACGTGCCAACTGCGATTGAAGAGATTCGCGCGGGACGCATGATCGTCGTGGTCGACGACGAAGACCGCGAGAACGAAGGCGACATCACGCTGGCGGCCGAGAAGGTTACGCCGGAAGCCATCAACTTCATGGCCAAGTATGGGCGCGGGCTGGTCTGCCTCACCATGACCGAAGAGCGGCTCGACCACCTGCGCATCGGTCCCATGAGCGCCGAGAACACTTCGCAATACGGCACCGCATTCACGGAGTCGATTGACGCTCGGGTGGGCGTGACCACGGGCATCTCGGCGTACGATCGCGCGCGCACGATTCAGGTGGCCATCGATCCCGCGACGCAAGCATCAGACCTGGCGCGGCCCGGGCACGTCTTCCCGCTTCGCGCCCGCAAAGGCGGAGTACTCGTCCGCGCCGGGCAGACCGAAGCTTCGGTAGACCTGGCGCGGCTGGCGGGGTTGATCCCCGCCGGCATCATTTGCGAAATTATGAAGGACGATGGCACCATGGCCCGCGTGCCGGACCTGATCGAGTTCTGCAAGCAGCATGGCATGAGGATGCTGACCGTCGCGGAACTGATCCGCTACCGCATGGCGCATGAGCGTTACGTGCATCGCGTCGGCGAAGCGATGGTCGACACGCGTTTCGGCGAGTTTCGACTGATTGCCTACGAGAGCGAAGTTGATGGCGGAGAATCGCACGTGGCCTTGATTAAAGGCGACGTCGAGAAAAGTGATGCGCCTGTGCTGGTGCGCATGCACGCTCATTGCCTAATGGGAGACGTCTTTGGTGCTACCGGCTGCGAATGTCACGCCACGCTGGAAGGCTCGCTGCGGCGAATCGCGCAGGAAGGGCGCGGAGCGTTGATCTATCTGCATCAGACGTCGAAAGGTTTTTCTATCGACAAGGTAGGCGATCGCACGGCTTTGAGTTTTCATCGCGGACGGAAGCTGCCGTCGCTGCTGGACAACGAACGGCAGACGCAGCGGGAGATCGGGATCGGCGCCCAGATTCTTTCTGACCTGAATTTGAGGCGAATCCGGCTGCTGACGAACCGTCCCAAGAAAGTTGCGGCGCTGGAGGGGTTTGGGATTGAGATTGTCGATCAGGTTCCGGTGCAGTTGACCAGGGTTTAGCTTCGTGAGTTCTGACTTAAAGGCGGAACGCACCTTCTTGGTAAGACGCGGGCGAGGGCGCCCGCGCCACAGGGCTAGAACGGTTTGCGGACGACGACTTCGGCTTCGCGAATGAAAAATTGCGCCGAGCATTGTTCCGAGCCGCAGATCACAGGGACAAGGCCGTTGATCTGGCGGCGCGTGATCAGTCCCAGCATGCCGCAGGACGGGCAAGCCAGTACGGCCCAATACGGATCTTCCTTCTCGCCGACTTCGCCGGCGTTTTCTAAAACGAAGACAGTTCCGGGCTGCATTTGTTCGGGAATCCACTCATTCAAGATGTCAAGTTCGCCGACCATGCATTCCTCCTGTGGAACTCACAACTTGTAGCCTAAGAAGCCTTTCTAGCACGCCGACGCTCAGCCGACGCTATTACGGAAGTACTCACCTTCCTTGCTACGACCTCAGCCCGCACCTGCCGAACCGCGTCACTAAGGCAAATGCCCAAAATGGGCTGCTTCGAATTCTTGAGGATGTCGACGATCTGCCGCGCCGAGGTTTCCAGGTAAAGATGGGTGCCGTCGGTGAGCAGATGTACGTCGGAAGTTCGGCCCACGATTTCTCCGAGGCCTTTGCCGAACTCGCGTTGCAGGAATCGCATGACCTTGCGGACTCCCTGGAGCGAGAAGCCTTTGCGGCGGAGTTCGCAGATCACCGCCATCTCCATGACGTTCTGCATGGAGTAAAGGCGGCGATGGCCCTGGCGCTCGGGCTTGACCACGCCTCGCTCGTCCCACCACTGGAGCTGGCGCGCGGTTACGCCGGTTAGGGCAATCACTTCTTGCGATGGAAAGGAGTCTGGCATGTTTCCCTGTTTATGTTTCAAACAAAGTACAAGTTGAATGTTTGAAACATTTTAGACAGGAGTTGGCAGGTGTCAATAAAGATTTATGCGAGGAGGGTTAACTAGAAGAGTGCGCGGCTAGATAGCGGCTAAAGCCGCTGTTCGTTCTGCGGGACTCTACGGCGCGGCTAAAAGCGGCGCCCTTTCAAAACCTGCACGAACCGCCGCCGACGAATTGGACGATTTCCAGGCGGTCGCCGTCTTTAATTAGGGTCTGAGGCCAACGATCACGCGGCACGACTTCGCGGTTGAGTTCCACAGCGACGCGGTCGGGCTTCATATCAAGGGCCTCGACCAACGCTGCGAGTGTGAATTGAGCGTGCGATTCGGAATCCGCAAAGGCGCGCTCTTCTCCGTTGATATGGACTTTCATCTTTGTTGAATGCTTCCTGGAGGCATGTTAGGTTTTGCGCAGGGCGAACTTGCGGGTGACGGTGCGACCTTCGTGGTTAGCTTGGACCATCACGGAAGAGTCGGGCAAAGCGGATTCATCGACTTCGACTGAGATTTCGGCATTGCCTGCGGCATCAGTGACGGCTTGAGTATAGAAAGGTGCGGCGTCAGGGCGGGCGAAGCGAAACGTGAGACGGGCTTTGGGCACGGCCGTTCCGCCTTCAGTCACGCGCAATTGCATCGTTAGATTGCGATTGGTGTGAACCGATTCAGCATTCTCCCACTGGACATCGAGTTGTTTGATTCCGGCCAAGCTCTCGTTTTCGGCCTGATCCAAAACGCTCTCCAATTTTCCATCCTTAATCGATTCCAGCACGAGACGATGCTGATCGCGCAACAGTTGCTCTTTTTGGTGATCGCCAAAACCGGTCTCAGCGGCGGAAGTCGCATAGGAAATTGCCTTTTTGCCGATGCACCTTCCCCGGACGAATACTTGGGTTTGAAGCAATTTTTCGCTCTCGCGCGCTTCACTTTGCACGTGGTAGATGGTGTCAACGTGCTTTACGTCCGTGTTAAATCCAAAAATCATGAGGATGGTGAAATGCTTTCGTTTCGAATTAATAAATCTGATGGCCGGATCGCTTGACACTCCCGCTTACGAGCACCTAATCTAGAACGTTTAAGTGATGCTTGGCGCGAATTATATATAGCCTCTCCTATGCCCGACAATTATTTCGCTCGGTACCTGCCGTTTTTGATTCATATTCTGCTGGCGGGCGGCATTGCGACTGCAATTATCTCCCTTTCCTGGCTCATTGGGCAGCGTAAACCGACGCGCGCGAAGCTTTCTCCGTATGAATCGGGCATGGCCCCGGTCGGGGACGCTCGCGGACGCTTTTCGGTGAAGTTTTATCTGGTGGCTATGCTGTTCATTCTGTTCGACGTAGAGGCTATTTTTCTCTATCCGTGGGCGATCATTCTGCGCGACCTCAAACACTTCGGCCTGTGGGAAATGTTCGTTTACATCGGCATCGTTCTGGTGGGATTTTTTTACGTCTGGAAAAAAGGGGTGCTGGATTGGGGCCCTGAGGCCGCACGACGAGGGGCGCGCTAATGACTCTGGTTCCTGCCATTACGGACCTTGAACAACTGAAAGGGCATCCCGCCGTGGCGCGATTGCTGGACTGGGATCCGGCATCGGTCGTGGGCGTGAAGTTCGACCGCGATGAGATGACGATCTACGTCGATCGCGCGAATATTCGCGAGGCTTGTGCGCTGCTGCGCGAGGACGCGGAGTGCGCCTTCAAATTCCTTTCGGACATCACTTGCGTGGACCGGTATCCGGCAGAGCCCAGGTTTGAAGTCATTTACCACCTGCTGTCTATTTCCAAGAAGGAGCGCGTGCGACTGAAGGTTCGGGTCGACAGCGCTAGCCCGGCGGTCGATTCCCTCACCTCATTGTGGCCCGGAGCGAATTATTTTGAGCGCGAGGTTTTCGATCTGTTCGGAATTCGATTTACGGGACATCCTTATTTGAGGCGTCTGCTGATGCCTGAGGATTGGGAAGGGCATCCATTGCGCAAAGACTATCCGGTGGAGGGCTACCGCTAGCGATGGCGCACCTGACACCAACTCCAGTTCTAGAGCCGGGACAGGATCGCACGATGATCCTGAACATGGGGCCACAGCATCCATCGACGCACGGCGTGTTGCGCGTGCTGCTGGAGATCGATGGTGAGACGGTGGTGCGGATCATGCCGGACATCGGCTTCCTGCACACTGGGATCGAGAAGACCTGCGAGGCCAAGTTTTATCAGCAGGTGGTACCGCTAACCGACCGCATCGATTATCTGTGCCCCATGACCAACAATTTGTGCTATGCGCTGGCGGTGGAGAAGTTATTGGGGCTGGAGATCCCGCCCAAGGCGCAGTGGATGCGCGTGCTGATGAACGAGTTGACGCGCATCAATTCGCACCTGGTGTGGCTGGGGACACACGCGCTCGACATTGGCGCCATGACCGTATTTCTATATTGCTTCCGCGAGCGCGAAGAGATTTTAAAACTTTTCGAGATGATCAGCGGACAGCGCATGATGACTTCGTATTTTCGCATCGGGGGTCTGGCGCTCGAACCGCCACTGGGATTCTTCGATCGCGTGCGGGAGTTCGCTGCACGTTTCCCCGAAAAGGTGGATGAGTACGAAAACCTGCTCACTGGGAATCCGATCTGGATGATGCGCACGAAGGGTGTGGCCCGGATGACCGCGGAAGACGCGATTGCGCTGGGGGCGAGCGGTCCCACGTTGCGAGGAAGCGGCGTGGACTTCGATCTGCGCCGCGATATGCCTTACTCGAGCTACGAGAAATTTAAGTTTAAAGTTCCGGTGGCGCAGGAGGGCGACGTGTTCGCACGTTACATGTGCCGGGTGCGGGAATTGAGGGAGTCGAACGAAATTGTAAGACAAGCTCTGGAAGGAATGCCGGAGGGGCCGATCAAGGCGGATGCTCCCGGCATTGTGCTGCCTGATCGAGAAAAAATGAAGACGCAGATGGAAGCACTCATCTACCACTTCAAGATTATTACCGAGGGGTTTGCGGTGCCTGCCGGCGAGGTGTATCAGGCGGTGGAGTCGCCGCGAGGAGAGATGGGGTATTACGTGGTCAGTGATGGCACGGCTAAGCCGTACCGTGTACACATGCGCGCCGCATGCCTGGCGAACTTGCAGACGTTACCGAAAATGTGCGAAGGGGGCCTGATCGCGGACGTTGTGGCGGCTATCGGTAGCATCGATATTGTTCTCGGAGAGATCGATCGGTGAGATTTTCTGACGAATTCGAAGCTCGGTTCGCAGAGATGGTTCCGCACTATCCGACGAAGCGGTCGGCGCTGGTGCCTACGCTGCTTTATGCGCAGGACGAAATTGGTTTCTTGTCCGATGCAGTGATTGCCGAACTCGCCGGGCGTCTGGATTTGACGGAACTCGAAGTGCGCAACGTGATCAGTTATTACTCGCTGCTGACGACGAAGCCCCGCGGAAAGTTTAACGTGCAGGTCTGCACCAATATCAGTTGCCTGGTGCGGGGCGGCGAGAAGATCTTGCAGCATTGCGCAAACAAACTGGGCGTGGGACATAAAGGAACGACGCCGGACGGTTTGTTTTCGCTGGAAGAAGTGGAGTGCATTGGGGCGTGCAGTTGGGCTCCGGCGGCGCAGGTGAATTACGATTTTCATGAGAACCTGACGACTGACAAAATCGATAAGGTGCTGGAGGACTGCAGGAAGAAAGCGGCGCAGTAGGAATTGCTGATTTTTGATTGCTGGTTATTGATTGAAGAATGGTGAGGCAAGTTCCAATCAACAATCAGAAATCAACAATCAAGAATTTTGTTATGGCTGATTTAGTTTCCCATCCCGACGAGGTGAAAGTCGTTACCCGGCGATTTGGCCTGGGTGCGACCAACATCGACCGCTATCTCGAACTGGACGGCTACAAGGCCGTGCGGAAGGCGCTCGGGATGGACGCGGACACCATTATCAATGAAGTGAAGAACTCGGGATTGCGCGGGCGCGGCGGCGCTGGGTTCTCGACTGGGATGAAATGGTCGTTTGTGCCCAAGCAGTCAGCCAAGCCGAAGTACGTGCTGTGCAACGGCGATGAGAGCGAGCCGGGGACGTGCAAAGACCGGCTGATTTTCGAACACGACCCGCATGCGGTGATTGAAGGAGTAATGATCGGCGGGCTGGCGGTAGGCGCGCAGAGCGGTTACATCTATATTCGCGGCGAGTACCGGTATTTGTCGGTGATCATGCAGAAGGCGATTCGGGACGCCTATGCGAAGGGTTTTCTGGGCAAGAATATTTTTGGCAGCGGAAAAGATTTCGATATTTACTGGCACGGCGGCGCGGGGGCTTATGAAGTTGGGGAAGAGTCGGCGCTGATGGAATCGCTGGAGGGCAAGCGCGGCATTCCGCGGATTCGGCCGCCGTTCCCCGCTGTGGTTGGCCTGTGGGGCGGTCCAACGGTCATCAATAACGCGGAAACGCTGGCCAGTGTACCTCACATCATGCTGAGCGGCGCGGAATGGTACGCCAAACTTGGACCGCCGAAGAATGGTGGCACGCGACTGTTCTGTCTAAGCGGCAATGTAGCGAAGCCGGGGGTGTACGAACTGCCCATGGGTTACAACTTGAAGAAGATGATTTATGAAGTTGGCGGCGGTATTCCCAATGGGCGCACGTTGAAGGCAGTTGTTCCGGGCGGATCTTCTACTCCGTGCCTGACCGCGGACGAAATCGACATCAACATGGATTTTGATTCGGTGGCGAAGGCGGGATCTATGCTGGGATCGGGCGGCGTCGTGGTGATCGACGATGCGCAGTGCATAGTGAAATTCGCTTTGCGAACCATGAAGTTTTATCAACACGAGAGTTG
>JAUTWY010000101.1 GCA_030838305.1 Acidobacteriaceae bacterium | reverse complement strand
AAGGTCCAGGCGGTGTATCCCCCACTAGCGCGAAGAATGAACCTGACGGGCACGGTGAAGGTGGAAGTCGTAGTCGCGCCAGATGGCAGCGTGAAGAATGCAACGGTGGTCGGCGGACATCCGGTGCTGGCCAATGCGGCGCTGGATGCAGTTAAAAAATGGCGTTTTGAGCCGACCGCAATGGAAAGCTCAGGCGTTGTGGAGTTTAGGTTCGCACCTAGCCATTAAGGCAACGGGAAAATAGGCGGCCGGGAGAAAACGGCATGACGATTGGCAAAAAGCTGTATCTGAATTTCGGAATCATCCTCACCATGGTGGTGGTGCTGTTTCTGGTTAACCTACTGGCCGTGCAAAGAGAGCATGCCGCGAAGGCCGCAGCCACTGCCTCACTCCAGTTAGTCGACGCTACCGACGCTGTGCGCTTTCAGATGATGCAGGACCGCCTCTACCTGAGCAATTACCTTTTAAGCGGCGACACCCGGGAAGTGGAGCGGTCGAATGAAGGTCTGCGCCTGCTCAGTGAAAAGCTGCAGCACAGCGAGACGCTCGCTAACTCCGAGCAAGAGCGGGCCGCGCTCACCAAGGTGGAACAACTGGAGCAGGCCTGGGGCAAAGAATTTGCCCAACCCTTAATCGACAAGCGCAGGGATGTAGATTCCGGAAATGCGACTGTCGCTGAATTGCAGATTTACTATCTCCAAAAAGACGCTTCCGCTTGGGTCAAAAATTCGACGGACGCTCTCGATCTCGCTGACGGTGAAAACCGCAAGCTGGTCGAAGCCCGACGCAAGTCGGATGAAACAGCGGGCACCTGGACCATCATGGCCGCCATCGTAAGCACCCTGCTCGCTCTGGGCTTGGGCGTAGTCATCGCCTTTACCACTGCGAGATCGATCACCGAACCGTTGACCAATCTGATGACGGTTTCGCGCCAAATCGGCGATACCGGCGACCTTGAACACAGCATCGACGTGAAACGCGAAGACGAAATCGGAGAACTTGCCCGCACCTTCGCCAAGATGGTCACCTACCTCAAAGAGATGGCAGGAGTCTCGGAATCCATCGCTGGCGGAGATCTCACTGTCGATGTGAAGCCGCGCTCCGCTAACGATACTTTGGGCAATGCATTCGTCCGCATGGTGGAAGGCTTGGGCCGACTGGTGCGCAGCGTACGCGACGCGTCAGCGCAAGTGGCAAGCGCCTCCGGACAGGTTGCGAATGCGTCTGACGATTCCGCCAAGATCGGACTGCAGGCCTCTTCCGCCATCGACGAAGTCACCAGCACCATGCACGAGATGAGCGTCAACGTGCAGAACATGGTGAAGAGCACGCAAGTGCAGGCATCCAGCGTGAGTGAGACTTCGGCATCCATCGACCAGATGGTCGCTTCCATCCAGCGCGTTGCCGACACCGCCAAAGTGTTGCTCGACATTTCAAACCGCTCGCGCGAAGAAGTGCACAGCGGCATCACCACCATGGAAAAGGCTACCGACGGCCTGAACCGCATCAACGCTACCATCACCAGTTCGGGGGAGATCATCGGCGCACTCGGACAGCGGGCCGACGACATTGGAAAGATCATCGAAGTCATCGACGATCTGGCCGAGCAGACCAATCTGCTGGCGTTGAATGCGGCCATCGAGGCGGCACGAGCCGGCGAACACGGATTAGGTTTCGCCGTCGTTGCCGACGAGGTCCGCAAACTGGCGGAAAAATCCGCGCAGTCGACCAAGGAAATCTCCGAACTGATTCAGAGCATTCAGAAGGAAGCGCGCAAGGCGGTCGAAAATATGGAGCGCTCCACCGGAATCGTGAACGAGGGCCTGGACCTGGGCGGAGAACTGAACGCTGCGCTGCGCAAGATATCGAATGTGGTCACCGAAGTTTACAAGTTCGCTCAGGAGATCGGCGCGGCCACCAACGAACAATCGCACGGCTCGTCACAGATTGCCCGGGCTACCACCCGGTTGAATGAGATCACCCACGAAATCAATTCCGCGGTCGAAGAACAGGCCTCGGGAGCACAGGCCGTGGTGAAGGCCATGGAGCGCATGCGCGAACTTGTGCAGCAGTCAACCTCGGGCTCAACCGAACTGGCAGCTTCCGCGGAACAGATGTCGAAAATGTCGCGCGGTCTGCTCGACTTCATGGACCGCTTCACGCTCGACGAAGCCTCGCGACCAGCTCCGCCAGAGGAGAAGTCGCAGCAGCAGGGCCGCCGGGCGGCAGCAGCCTCTCGCTACTAAGCCGAACCATGAGTCGAGAACTCCATATCGTGGGCTTTCAGGTAGGGCGCGAGACCTATGGCGTGCCCATCACTTCCTTGCACGAGATCGTGCGCGTGCCCGAAATCACCGCCGTCCCCGATGCCCCTGATTATCTGGAGGGCGTCATCAATCTCCGGGGAAAAATCGTCTCGGTGATGGACTTGCGCAAACGTTTTGGCGACAAACACGCCACGTTGAAGAAACAGAACCGCATTCTCGTGGTGGAACATTCCGGCAAGCTGGCGGGGCTGATCGTCGACTCAGCCTCGGAAGTATTGAAAATTGCCAGCACAGACGTTGAAGCACCACCCGTTGTGTTTCAAGAAGGTGGGCTGAATTGCGTCACCGGCCTGGGAAAAGTTCGCGGCCGCCTCGTTGTCTTGCTCGACATGACCAAGTTGCTGGCTCCGGCCAGCCTGCTCCAGCACGACGCAAAATTGGAAAGCCGGACGGCGAAGCCGGAAGCACGCGGAACTACGGCACGTTAAGCACTGGCGCTGGATATTAGAAGAGAGATGCGATGATCCTGCCGATTCGGGCGGGAGTGAGACTCGGGCGCGGGGAACGAGAGAAAGCATGGGCACATTTGGTGCGGCACCAGCTCCTGTCCTGACAGAAGCCGAACTGCGGCTGTTGCAGGCGCTGGTCTATCAGGAGTGCGGCATGCATTTCGACGAGCGCCGCACCCATTTCCTGCAAGACCGCCTGCTGCGGCGACTGAAAGAGTGCCGTGTCGATTCCTTCTACTCGTATTACCGCCTGCTGATCAGTCAGGAAGGCAAAGCGGAACTTGCCAAGCTCGTCGAAAACCTAACTGTCAACGAGACCAGTTTCTTCCGGCATAAAGCGCAGTTGGATTTGTTCCAGAAATACGTGCTGGAAGACATGCTGAAATACAAACAGGCGCACCGGGAATATTCAATTCGAGTGTGGAGCGCCGGCTGCTCCACTGGGCAGGAGGCTTACACACTGGGCATGATGGCCTCCGATACGCTGGCTTATTACTACCTGCGCAATCCCCTGCCGGTCGAGATGGCGTTGCCCAAGCCCTTGATTCCTCCGCCCTGGCGGGTGGAGATCCTGGCCAGCGACATCAGTTACTCGGTGCTGCGCACCGGGCAGGAAGGCGCCTATAACGAACACCAGATGGGGAACGTGGATTACGGCTTTCGCCTGCGCTATTTCGATAAGGTGGGCGACCGTTATGCGGTCAAGAAAGCGCTAAAGGAGATCGTCCATTTCGACTTTCACAATCTGAAGACGGAATACCTGCCCCAACGCAACGACGTGATCTTCTGCCGCAATGTGATGATGTATTTCGACGAGGCAGAACAGAAACGGCTGATCGAGAAATTCTATCGCTGCCTGAATCCCGGCGGCTACCTGTTCGTCGGACACGCCGAGAGCCTGCTTGGCCTGACCGAAAAATTTCATATGGTGCACAAAGACAGTGGCACGGCTTATCAGCGAATTGAGGTGGTCGAGTGACCAATCCTCCCGACGAGCGCGGAGCGGAACTGCGCGAACTCTTTTTTGAAACTGCGCAGGAGCTGATGCAGGCGCTGAATGAAGAATCGCTGAAGCTGGAAAAGCATCCCGGCGATGAGGAGATTGTGCGTTCCATCCGGCGCACGGTGCACACCCTCAAGGGGGACTCGGCCGCGTGCGGTTTGCGGGAGCTAAGCGAATTAGCCCACCAGTTCGAGGATGCACTGTCGCTCGAAAGCGCGGTCGCCCACGGTGCCCTGGCCGAAATCTCCTTTGCTGCGACTGATGTTTTTGGCGAGATGCTCTCCTCCTACCACCACGGAGGCCCGCTTCCCTCCACCGAGTCTCTGCGGCACAGAATCAATGAGTTGACATCGGCTCCGGCGGCGAAGAGGTCACGTCGCAAGAAACAGTCCCCCGAGCCCGCTCCGCAGTCGAGCAAAACCTGGACCGACGCCGAGAAGCACGCCATCGCCCAGGCGAAAACATCCGGCCTGGGACTGTACAGCATCGTGGTGAAGATTGATCCTCACTGCGCCATGCCGATCGCCGCGCGGCAACTGATTCAGAACTCGGTCCGCGAAATCGGCAGAGTCCTGGTGCTCAGGCCCGATACCAAATCGCCGGCCGCATCCAAGCAGGTGGAGTTCGTACTGGCCAGCACGCAATCGAAGGAACAGATTGCTGCCAAGTGTCATATTCCCACCATCGTGGGCGACATCAGCGTCACCTTGATCCATGCGGCGTCGTTAACCGCCACCCCCGCCGCCCCGCCCACGCCAGCTTCCGGCCACGCCGTACCAATCCTTGCCACTCCCGCCGAGGCCCAACTCCCAACCCCTGAAGCGGGCATGGCGCAAGGTGCGACGGAAAATATTCTCCGCGTCGAGGCGGGTCGCATCGACAACGTCCTCAACCTGGTGGGAGAGCTGATCATCGGCAAGTCGATGCTGCAGCAAGCCCTCAACGAATTCGGCAAGCGCTATCCCAGGGATCTGCTGAGAGGCAAGTTCTCCGATGCTATGGCTTTCCAGGCACGGGTTTTGAATGATCTGCAGCGTTCGGTGATGAAGATTCGTATGGTGCCTGTAGAGCAGTTGTTCCGGCGCTTCCCGCGCCTGGTGCGCGATGTGGCCCGGCAGTGCGGCCACGAGGTGGATCTCGAGCTCAGCGGGCTGGAAACCGATCTTGATAAAGGCATTCTCGACGCCATCGCCGAACCTCTTACGCATCTGGTGCGGAATGCCGTGAGCCATGGCATCGAATCGGCTGAGGAGCGCCGCAGTCAGGGCAAACCGCCCCGGGGAAAGATCCGGTTGCATGCCTATCATCAGGGTAACCAGGTTGTGGTTGAGATTAGCGACGATGGCCGGGGCGTCGATGCCCAGAAAATTCGCCGTAAAGCCATCGAATTGGGCATGGTATCGGCGGAAGAGGCTGCCCGCATGAGTGACGCCGAAGCCCTGGATTTCATGTTCCGGCCCGGCTTCAGCACGGCGGAAGAAGTCACCGAAGTTTCCGGGCGCGGCGTCGGCATGGACATCGTGCAGAGCGTGCTCCAGCGACTGAAGGCCACGATTCACGTAGAAACCCATGTTGGCCAGGGCACAACATTCCGTCTGAAGTTGCCCCTCACGCTGGCCATCATCAAGGCGCTGATGTTCTGGGTCGAGCAGCGCTTATACGCCATCCCGTTGAATGCGGTCAGCCAGATTGCACGCACCCGCGAATCCGAAGTTCATCAGGTCGATAATTACGAGGTCCTTCAGCTACGCAACCAGGTGTTGCCATTGCTGCGCCTCGGACGTCCTTCCCCCACCAGTGTCGACCCCAAAACCAGCAAGCTGTTTGTGCTGGTCATCACCGTTGGCGAGAAGAATTACGGCCTCATCGTTGACGCTCTAGAAGGAGAAGAAGAGTTGGTCATAAAAGCTTTGGGCGACCAGACTTTCTCCACCGATCTGGTGAACGGCGCTTCGATTCTCGGAGATGGAAAAGTTGTGCTGATCCTGAATCTGCCCGCGGTCGTGGAACACGTCGCGCGTACGCGTCCCCAGGATGTGGGCCTGCCCAAGTCCGGGCTCCTGCTGAACCATGCCGACCGCGCCCGCCTGGCTCCGAGCGCTACGGGAGGACCAGCATGAGCAGGGTACGCGTACTGGTAGTGGACGATTCCGCCTTGATGCGAAAGCTGATCCCGCAGATGTTGGAACCCGACCCCGCGATCGAGGTAGTCGGCACTGCGATGGACGGCACCTTCTGCCTGAAAAAGATCGAAGAGCTAAAACCCAACGTCATCACCCTCGATCTGCAAATGCCAGGCATGAACGGCATCGATACTTTGAAAGAAATCATGCGCCGGCACCCTTTGCCGGTGATCGTGGTCAGTTCCCACAGCACCGAAGGCGCTTCGGTCACCTTAAAGGCCTTGGGACTGGGCGCCTTCGATTTCGTCACCAAGCCGCGGGACGCTACCACGCACATGGCCGAAAGCGCCGCGGAGTTGATCGCCAAAATCAAGGCGGCGGCCAGCGGCAAAATCGTCCGTCCCGGAAGGTTGCAGCTAACGTCTGATCGTCCCGAAAAGCTTTCTGCAGCCAAGCCCAGTCGGCCTCCCAGCAAATTAGTGGCAATTGGAATTTCCACCGGAGGTCCGCAAGCCCTTGAATTCTTGCTGGCGCAACTGCCGGCGGACTTTGCCGGAGCAATCGTCGTTGTTCAACACATGCCCGAAGGCTTTACTGAGATGTTTGCGCGACGCTTGGACGAAATATGTTCACTGCAGGTGAAGGAAGCACAATCGGGCGACCTGCTGCTGGCCGGGCGCGTGCTGATTTGCCCCGGAAGCCGCCACATGAAAGTGAAACGTATGGCGCGCGGGGACGTTGTAGTTCTCAACGATGACGTCCGCGTCAATGGCCATCGGCCCAGCGTCGACGTCCTGTTCCAGAGCGTCGCCGAGGAGTATGGCTCGCAGTCGGTTGCTGCCCTGATGACCGGCATGGGCGATGACGGCGCCGAAGGTTTGGGAGCGGTGAAGAAAGCCGGAGGCGTGACCATCGCTCAAAGCGAAGGATCTTGTGTGGTCTTCGGCATGCCGAAGGCGGCCATCGAGCGCGGCTATGCCACGCGAGTAGTCGCCTTGGACGTGCTTGCGGTGACATTGCAGGCTCTTTGTGGCCGCAATAATGGACACGGAGAGAACGGCGGGGCACAAAAAACAGCCCGCGCCGGGCTCTAGAACGATTACTGACACAGGTGCGGTGACCTGAGTCATCTGGCCGGCGGGCAACCGCCGTGATGGAATCTGTTAGAGGAGGTTGTTATGGAGCAGTTTGCACCAGTAAAACGCAGCAAGGACGGCCAACCCGTCCGCTACTTGATCGTGGACGATTCCGTGTTCGCGCGCAAGAATCTCGCCCGCATGATCGAAGGCTTCGGTGGGCAGGTGGCCGCCGAGGCCGGGGACGGCTTGACCGCCATCAGCGAATTCGATCGCACCCATCCCGACATCGTGCTCATGGATATCACCATGCCCCAGATGGAAGGCATTGAGGCCGCTGAAAAAATCGTTCAGGCCCATCCCGAGGCTCGCATCGTGATGGTGTCTTCGGTCGGCTATCAGGAAAACATTGTGGCTGCATTACAGCGCGGGGCACGGCATTTCGTGCAAAAGCCGGTCAAGCCAGAAGTGCTGTATGAAGTCATCAAATACGTACTGGGAGAAGACGGCGCCGTGGCTACTGCGGCCGGCGCGGGGGTCTAATCGCAATGAAGATGGAACTGATTCAGCCTTTCATCAACGCGGCGGACGCCGTTTTGTCGCAAGGTCTGTCGGGTACCACCAAGGTGGGCAACCTCTCGATGGAAGAGGACGCCTATCGCCGCAAAGGCGTAGCCGGCATGGTCACCCTTTCCGGCGACATCGAGGGCCGCATCATTCTGGACCTCGAGCCCAGAACCGCCGTGCGCGTGGCCAGCCACTATGCGGGCGCAAATTTGCCAGAATCCGATGGGCTGATCAAGGAAACCATCTTTGAGCTGGCCAATCAGGTCGTCGGCAATGCCGTCTGCGCTCTCAACGACCAGGGCTTCCATTTCCGCGTCCACCCTCCCTTGCTGCTTACTGCTTCGGAAGGCGATAAGTCCAGCGAAGACGTGGAAGCGCTGATGATCTGCTTTGAAACTTCCCTGGGCAACGTGTTTATGAACGTCGCCCTGCGCTACAACAAGCAGCGCATGTCCGGCCACGCGAAGCTGGGAGCATAGCGGCCGGTTCTTTCATCATCCTGCCCCCGATTCTCTCCGTGGCCTCCGCGGATTTTCTCCGCGAATCTCCGCCCTAAGCTTTTAATAAAGATGTCCCCGGTGAGCCCAAAAGAAATCGGCTCTAAGCCCGCAGCGGCAGCCGCGGATTCCAATCCTCGCCGGAATCCCCCGCAGCATCCGCAATTCTTCTCAACTCCGGATACTTCTGGATGAGGCTCGGCGGAGCCATCACCCGCTTCCCGCTGATCATGGCCTTTAACTCCAGCGCGTTCACTCCCGCCTTACTCTCGAAATGATTGTTGGTGATCACATAGGTCGTCCGTGCCCGCTGCGCGACGCTCTCGATTTTTTCCTTCCAGCCCGCGAGTTCCGGCGCGCTATAGAGATAGTTATAGCGGTCATTGCGATTGTCGGAATCGAACCACTGCTCGTAGTTGCGGCCATGCAACCGGATGTAGCCGATGGTTCCCGTGACGTGTTCTGTGGGCGCAAGCGACCGTCCGAGCACTGGCTGATCGATGTTGCAGAAGCCGACATTCTTCTGCGAAAACGAAGCCAGCGTCTCCGCGTCGTTCCAACTCGAATGGCGCACCTCAACCACGCGCGGATATTCGATGAACTGCCGCAGCAGCCGCTCCAGATATTCTCGGTTGAGCGAAGTATTCTTGAATGACACCGGAAACTGGATCAGCAATGCTCCCAGCCGTCCTTCATTGGCAATCGCATCCAGCCCCTCGCGAGTGCGAATCTCGTCGTCATCCGTGGGCCGGATGCTCGCCGCCGACGTCGGCTCTGTCAACGACATGGGTGAGTGCGTGAACGCACGGTAGAGCTTCGCCGTGAACAGGAAGTTCTTATTCACCGACTCGATCTTCCGGCACCACAGTTTGGCTAGTTCCGGCTTCAGCGGTCCATAAAACGAGGTGTTGATTTCCGTGGTATCGAAAAAGCGCGCCAGATATTCCAGCGGATGTTGCTTGCGCCGCTGCATCCCGGAAGGATAGAAAATTCCCTCCCAATCTTTATAAGACCAGCCCGCCGTGCCAATGCGAACCTCGTTCGGATGTACCTGGGGCAAGCGGACTTGGGCCGAAGATTCCATGCGTGGAACCACAGACGGAGGCAGTCGCAAGGTTAGCACAGGGAGGGGATGACAGGAGAAAGCGGTCAGCGATCTCCAGCCAGGCCCCCGCAGGTGCTGGACAAGGAACTTGCGGCGTCAAACAAACTGTGCGACATAGAGGTCATGCGCATCCCTCTCGTTTTGATCCTGACGCTCTTCCTCGTCGCAGGATTGGCGATCCCTTTGGCGGCGCAGGGAAAATCAGAGGCCGCCAGCATTCGCGCCCTGGAACTGCAATGGACCGAATCCTACAAGCAGCGGCAAATACAAATGCTCTCTTCGCTGCTGTCTGAGGATTTCGTCATCACCGTCGAGGACGGCAACACCTACAGCAAGATGGGGTACATCAGCCACTCCGCCGAACCCTCGGTTCACGTGGAAGTCGCGGAAATGTCAGATCTCAAAGTTCGGATGCACGGCAACACCGCCGTGGTCACTGGCGCATACCACGAGCGCGGGCAATCCAAAGGAAAGCCTTACGAATATCACGACCGTCTCACCGATGTCTGGATGAAAGTCGGCGGCAAATGGCAGGTCGTCGCCTCCCACTACAGCGTGCCTGTGAAGTAGAGAGGTTCTACTCTAGTGTCAACACCACCCAGTACGCGCCGGTAGGATACGTCTGCGTGCGCGCGTAACATGTGCCCACGGAGAATCCCCGCAGGTTGTGGCTGGAGAGCACTCGTCCTGCATTGGCCGGCAACGTTTCCGGATTCAGGCTGGTATAGGTCAGCACGGAGTAGCGTTGCGCAAGCTGATGAATGGGGGAGGTGCCGAGCGTGTCGGCCTGCGCCATGGAACAGGCCGCATCGTCCGCGTTCGGCAGATCGCGGCGGGCGAGGCCAGATTGTTTTGCCTGGCGCCGCGCTTGCGTCACGGTCGCCGCAACACGCTCCTTCACTTGCGCCGCGGAATAGTTGGGGAGGGCATGTCCGAAATCCTCGACGATATATAGCCGGCCGCCGCTGCGGATCACGCCCAGCCCGACGACGTTATACGAAGCCTTCAGCAGGTTGGCGCGGTGCGGAGGCGACAGCATCAGATGTTTGTGTCCGCTTTCCGCGTCGAAATCGAATGCGACGTTTTCCCCTTCCTGGTCGAGCAATGTATTCGTAGTATCGGCCAGGCGCCGGGCCAGCGGGAGCTCTCCATCAAACTGGTGTGAGAGCTGATGCTCTCGAGCCATGGCATGGGCATGCGCCCGCGCCGCTTGGCACAGGCCGGAATCAAGCGTTAACGAGCGTAGGCCGGCCTTCGCTCTCGCCTGATTCGCCAGGCTCAGGAGCACTTCTTCGGCTTGTGGATCGTAGTCGCTGAAAGGAATATCGGGAGAGGGAGAAGCGACGGGCTTCAGACTGGCCTGCGCTGGTCTTTTCGCTGCGCCATCGGACGAGGCCATCAATCGAGCGGAAGGCCGAATTGTAGTGATGCCGATTACCAGCAGAAACGCCATCGCAACTCTTGAGGCTCTTGGCATCGGATCAAAACTCAATCTCAAACTTGCTGCTGGTGCTACGCTAGAGTCTGGAATCCAGCCTGAGAAGTTACCTTCGCTATGGAACCTGGTCTCATAGGGGTCATTGGCCTGTTGTTTGGCAGCGTGCTTGCCTGGCTCGCGCTGCGCTCGCGGAGCGCCGGGATCAGCGCCCGTTTGTCCTTGAGAGAACAGGAATTAGAGGCTGAAAAGGCCAGTCTGGCGCGGCTTCAGCAGGCTCACACCGAGTTGGTGGCGGGCAAGGCCAGGCTCGAGTCCGCCCTCGAATCGGAACGGAAGGCCAACAACGAAAAGATTGAATTAGTCACACGCGCCAGCGAAGAACTGCGCAACGCGTTCAAGGCCATGGCGTCCGACGCGTTGAAGAGCAACAACTCTTCTTTCCTGGTAATCGCGGAAGAAACGCTGAAGCGATTTCAAAGCCAGGCCCGAGGCGATTTGGAAGCCAGGCAAATAGCCGTGGCTGACATGGTGGCTCCGGTGCGCGATTCGCTGAATAAAGTGGACGCCCAGATTCAGCAAATGGAAATTGCGCGGGGCGACGCTTACGGCGAACTGCGCGCGCAGGTGCAGTCACTGATCACGACGCAAAAAGAGTTGCAATCCGAAACCGGCAACCTGGTACGCGCGCTGCGCACGCCCAACGTCCGCGGGCGCTGGGGAGAAATTCAGTTGCGGCGCGTGGTCGAGATCGCCGGCATGCTTTCTTATTGCGACTTCACCGAGCAGGAATCCGTAACCACAGAGACGGGAAGGCTGCGTCCTGACCTGGTGGTGAAGCTACCCGGAGGCAAACATGTTGTCGTCGACGCCAAGACCCCGCTGCAAGCCTTTCTCGAAGCCTTTGAGACCACGGACGAAGACGCCCGGCGCGCCTGCCTCGCCAACCACGCGCGGCAGGTTCGCGACCACATGAATACCCTCAGCGGCAAGAAATATTGGGAGCAGTTTGAAGCGACGCCTGAGTTTGTCGTGATGTTTCTTCCCGGCGAAACTTTTTTCAGCGCGGCGCTGGAACAAGATTCCAGCCTGATTGAGCATGGAGTTCTGAACCGGGTGATCCCAGCGTCGCCCACCACATTGATTGCGCTCTTGAAGGCGATCAACTACGGATGGAATCAGGAGAAGCTGGCGCGCAACGCGCAGAAGATCAGCGCTTTAGGCAAGGAACTGCACGACCGGCTTCGCCTTCTCGCGGGGCACATTACGTCAGTCGGCACCGGACTCGACCGGACAGTCGAGTCTTATAACAAAGCTGTGGGATCACTCGAAAGCCGCGTGCTGGTTTCCGCGCGCAAGTTTGCGGAACTGGGTGCGTCTGTCGCCGACGATATTCCTGAACTTGCGCCCATTGAAACTACGGCGCGGGCGCTCTCCTTCGATTGGGAGGAAGACGAGGCTGCCCCGGAGGCCGCTGGCGATGAACGCCAGGCTGGCTGAAAACCTCTCTAATGTTCCCCTGACTTTTCCTAGCCTGTTATGCGTCAAGGAGCCCGACCGGTCGGCAGGCTCCCAACGCCAAAGCCAAGCCTAAGATCTTCCAGCCGAGTGAGATACAAGATTCCACACAAACCTCCGGAAAAGCGTACTCAGTTTCCACAAACCCATCTATAATCTTGGAACTTGCTTTAGGCACGGGACTTAGGAATACCTGATTGGGAAGCATCATGGCAGCGAACTTGCTCACAGAGCCTCAGTCTAGCGCTGATTTGCGGCTGACCAGCCCGCCGGTCGGGATGCCGCTGAAACCCATGAACCGGGAAAGCCAAGTCCGCTCTGTCGCCGTGCTGTTGTTCCTTCTGACAGTGGCCGCCGTGCTCTCCGCAGCTTTCAATTTCAAATCAGAATGGAAGTTTCTGGCTCCCTATGACGGCGTCTGGTGGGTCGAGCACGACGGGCGGTTGACGGCTGACCGCGTCGATCCCAGTGGCCCGGGGGCCAAGGGCGGGGTCAAGTCCGGCGACCAACTAGTCGCCGTTAACGGGCAGGAAGTCCAGACCACGTCAGGGCTGGAGCACCAGCTCTACCGCAACGGAGTCTGGTCTAAAGCCGCGTATTCTCTTCTGCGGCAAGCGGTGCCGCTCGATTCCAGCATCATTCTGGTTCCAGCGGAACGGCCTCTCAGCAACTTGCTGCGGCTGATTGCGCTGATCTATCTGGGCATCGGCCTATATGTGCTGCTGCGGCGCTGGACCGCTCCTGGCTCGACACACTTCTATATTTTCTGTCTGGTTTCATTCATCGCTTATTCTTTTAAATACACGGGCAAACTGAACGATTTCGATTGGCTGATCTATTGGGGCAACATCGCCGCCGGAGTCCTGCAGCCCGCCCTGTTTCTCCACTTCGTTCTGACGTTCCCGGAAAAACGCCAGATTGTGCGCAAGCATCCTCTGTTACTGGCGTTGGTGTATGTGCCAGGAGCGCTGTTGCTGGCATGGCACCTCATTGCCATGCGTTGGCTGCAGGCAAGCGAACGCTTGCGCTGGAACCTCGACCGCATGGAAATGTCCTACGGCTCGCTGTTCTTTCTGGCCGCAGCGGTTGTGCTCTGGTACAGCTATCGTCGTGCCAGCACGACGATTCTGCGCCAGCAGTTGAAGTGGGTAACCCGCGGAACCGTTCTCGCCATCGTGCCCTACACGCTGTTCTACGTTGTTCCGTACCTGATGGGGTCGCTGCCCGGGGCGACCATGAAGGTCTCAGCACTCTCGCTGGCGTTGCTGCCGCTGACATTCGGCTATGCCATCTTCCGTTATCGCTTGATGGATGTGGACCTCATCTTCAAGCGCGGCGTGGTCTACACTCTCGCGGCTGCGATCGTAGTGGGATTGTATTTCGGTTTGGTAGCGGGCGTGGCGCTGCTGGTACACAACTGGCAACCGAGTTCCGGACCCGTGGGCCTGATCCTGGCCGTGGTAGTAACGGCGTTGCTGTTCGATCCGGTTCGCAAGTGGATTCAGGACCACATCGACCAGTTTTTCTATCGCACGCGTTATGACTATCGCCGCACGCTGCTCGAGTTTGGCCGCGAGCTCGGTTCTGAAACCAACTTGAATACCCTGCTCTCTTCGCTGATTGACCGCCTGTCCCGTACCCTCGCAGTCGATCGCATGGCGATTTTCCTGGCCGGAGAAGAAGCGGGGAAATTGGTGTTGGCCAAGTCTTTCGGCTTGTCGGCGCCGGGCAACATCGACCTTGCATTCCTGAGCGTCTCTCGAGCTGAGCAAGCTGGACATCTGTTCTTCGAGAATACGCACCAGGTGCCCCGCGAAACGCCAACCGCGCAGCAGGCCATTGCGCGGCTGGATCTGAACTACTACATTCCCTGCCACGCGCAACAGAAGACCATTGCGGTGCTCGGACTGGGCAAGACCACCCAAGGCGACTTCCTCTCCAGCGAAGACATGGAATTGCTGGAAACTCTGGGTGGTTATCTGGGCATCGCCATTCAGAACTCGCAACTGTACGCCTCGTTGCAGCAGAAGGCGGCGGAGTACGAACGCCTCAAGGACTTCAACGAAAACATTGTGGAATCCATTAATGTGGGCGTCATGGCTCTGGACATGGAAGATCGCATCGAGAGCTGGAACGCGCAGATGGAAGTGATGTACGCGTTACCCCGCTGGCAGACTCTGACTCAGCCGCTGAAGGCAATTTTCCCCGCCGAGTTTGTCGAGGAATTCAATCGCATGCGTCAGGAACCGGGCATTCGGAATTTGTACAAATTTCGTTTGCAGACGCCCGCCAGTGAGGTGCGCACGGTGAATGTGGCGCTGGCGCCGCTGGTAACCCGTAAATTCGAGGTTATCGGCCGGGTGATCATCATGGACGACATC
>JAUTWY010000090.1 GCA_030838305.1 Acidobacteriaceae bacterium | reverse complement strand
AGGATCTGACCATCTCTGATGCCACGCGGAGCAATGTGCGGGCAGAGGTGCGGAGGAAGCTGAAGGAATCCACGGAAGCGCAGGGCAGCCTTAGTTCTTTGTGCGAGTACTACGAGAAACATGTGGCGTCGAAAGATGCGAATCGGAATTTGTCGCAGTACATTTCGCTGGCGTTGTACCTCGATGGTCCGCCACATTTTATGCCGCGCGTGAAGGTGGAGGAACTGCCTCCGGATGCGGCGGCGATCGCTCCTTTCGGGGCGCTGCTAGAACATTTCTACGAGAAAACGAACCTGCATTCAATCTGGGAGTTGCACCGCAATGATTATGCGGCGGCGACGAGCCGGTATCACGAACCGCTGGCCAAGATGGTGTTCGACACCGAGATGTATTTGAAGCAGCCTTCGTCGCAATACCTGGGACGGACGTTCACGATTTATCTGGACTTCATGGGTTCGCCGAACGAGACGGATGCGCGCAACTACGGTTCGGCTTATTACGTGGTTGTCTTCCCTGCTCCGACTGGGGCTTCAGGAGCGGCGCCGCAGTCGGCGTTGAAGATGGA
This sequence comes from Acidobacteriaceae bacterium, assembly GCA_030838305.1. Classification (GTDB taxonomy): domain Bacteria; phylum Acidobacteriota; class Terriglobia; order Terriglobales; family Acidobacteriaceae; genus Sulfotelmatobacter. Next base: position 16,681 of record JAUTWY010000090.1, on the reverse strand, counting down.
CCAGGTACGGCACACGTTTTTGCATTACGAGATGGATCCGCTGGCGGAGAAGCATTTCAGCTCAATCAAGCGCCTGGAGCCTCTGTTGCAATCGGTAAAACGGGCGCCGATGGAAGAGAGCTTCAAGACCGATATCTCACTGCTGGTGACCGAATGTCTGGTGCGGGCGATCGAGATCCGGACCACCGGAAACAAGACGCAGGAGGCGATGCGGGCTCAGGCGGTGGATGATGCGGTGAAGCAGGGATACATTCTGACGCGACATTTCTACGATGCGGTGGCCACGTTTGAAAAGGATCCGGCGGGCATTCGCGGAGCCTACAGCGCATTTCTCGACAATGTGGATGTGAAGAAAGAACAGAAAGCAGCGGCGGAAGTTCAGTTTGCCAGCGCGAGCACACCGGAACTGGTGCGGTTGTCGCGTCCGGAGGAGCGGCGGATGCTGGTGACCGCGGAGAAGCGGCTGGCTGCGGGCGATCCCAAGGGCGCGCAGGAACTAGCGCAACAGGCGCTGGATAAAAAAATCGGCGATCGGGGGCGGGCGCTGTTCATTCTGGCGGAAGTGGCTGTGGCGAACAAGAATCGAGATGGAGCGGAGGATAATTTCCAGAAGGCGATTGCGGCATCGCAAGATCCTACCGTGGTGGGCTGGTCGCATGTGTATCTGGGCAGAATTCTGGATATGAAAGAGGACCGCGAGGCGGCTCTGCAAGAATACCGGGCTGCGTTGAATGCGGGCGGAGAGCTGCCGGAGATCAAGGCGGCGGCGCAGCGAGGCTTGGAACAAGCTTATGAGCCTCCGGCGAAACCGCAGGAGCGGTAGTAGAAGGGCGTAACACCCGGAAAAGGCTTTAACACAGAGGCGCAGGGGAACACAGCGTAGTTCGAGGATGGAATCAGAGTGGCAAAAACCAAGGAGAAAGCATGAAGCGAGCAGCGATTATTATCGCGATGCTGGGGACGTCAGTCTGGAGTTTCGCGCAGGATAAGCCGGCGGCACAGAGCGCACCGGCCGCAGCGGCGAATGGACAAGCGGCGGCGCCGGCAGGCAAACGTCCGCCCCAGGCCAAGACGCAACCCGAGTTCGATGCGTACAAGGCCGCGGCGGCACTGACGGATGCGGCGGCGCAGGAGAAGGCTGCGGCGGACTTCGCCACGAAATTTCCGGAGAGCGAATTGCGGCCGCTGCTCTATAAGGCGGTGATGCACGCCTACCAGCAGGTGAACAACGCCGAGAAGATGATGGAGATGGCGCAAAAAATTCTGACCTTCGATCCGGATGATCCGGAGGCGCTGTTGGGCGTGGCGCAAGTTTTGGCCGAGCGCACGCACGATACCGATCTGGACAAAGATCAGCGGCTGGCGGAAGCGAGAAAGGATGCGCAACGCGCGCTGGTGACGGTGGACACGGATGTCCCGGCAAGCGGCTATCCTCCGGAACAACTGAATGCATTCAAAGGATTTCTACGCTCCGATGCGTATGCGATTTTAGGTACGATTGATTTCAATGCCAAGGCGTGGGCCGACGCCGAAACGAATTTGCGAAAGTCGATTGAAGCGTTTCCGCAGCAAATCGATCCGATCGCGGTGTTCCGGCTGTCGGTGGCGTTGGATATGCAGAACAAATATCCGGAGGCCCTGAAGTACGCCAATCAGGCGGTAGACCTGACCAAGGAAGGCACCAGCGCCGGCGATGCGGCCCGCAAAGAGAAGGATCGGCTGACGCAATTGAGCAGCGGCAGCACGCCGCCTGCGAAAAATTGACCGGCCGGTTCAACCAATGCCGTTTCAAACAAGGCCGGGTCATCAGTTTGTAATTCATCATGAAGGAACGGGAAATTACCACGCTGGAAACGGCGCTGGGCTACCACTTCCGCCGGCGCGCGGTGATCGAGCAGGCCCTCACTCACAGTTCGCAGGCGCGAGAGCAGGAGTCGCAGCAGGCGGGCGAAAACAAATATAAGGTCAACGACAACGAGCAGCTGGAGTTTCTGGGGGACGCGATTCTGTCGTTAGTCACCAGTGAAGAGTTGTTTCAGCGATTCCCGCAATTTCGCGAAGGGGAACTTTCAAAACTCCGCGCGCATGTGGTGAGTGAACGTCATCTGATCAGAGTGGCCCAGCGACTGGAGCTGGGGCATTATCTGCGCCTGGGACGGGGCGAAGAAAGAAGCGGGGGGCGCAGCAAGACGGCGCTGCTGGTGGATGCGCTGGAAGCTGTGCTGGCGGCGATCTATCTGGACGGTGGGATGGAACCGGTCCGCGCATTTATCCTGCGGGAAATCCTGGCACCCGAACTGGAGCGGATGGAGCGCGAAGGCGGCGCGCTTCCGATGAATGATTTTAAATCAGCCTTGCAGGAGACTTTGCAAGGACTGGGACTGGCGCAGCCCTTGTACGTGCTGGTACAGGAAGCGGGACCAGAACACAGTAAAACGTTTACGGTGGAAGCCCGTCTGAACACGAAGAACGGCGAAGGCCAGGCGGAATTCGTGGGACGCGCGCAAGGTTCCACGAAGAAAATGGCGGAGCAGGATGCGGCACGGCAATTGCTCTCTTACCTGGCTTCGCGGCCGCAATCGGCGGGAGCCAAACTGGCGCGAGCGCCGCGCGCTCCCGACAAATAGGGTGGGCTGAATAAGTAGTGCAGATGAATCTCGCAGACGATCACAAGATATCGACGACCGCCGGATCCGGCGTAAGCGGCTCATTGCAGTCGCTCTTGGGAACGATAGTGATCGCGGTGTTTGTGATCACATTTATTGTGCAGGCATTCCAGATTCCTTCTCCGTCCATGGAGAATACGCTGCTGATCGGCGATTACCTGCTGGTCAATAAGCTCTGTTATGGCTCAGGCGGTCTGGGTGACTTTCTTATGCCCTATCGCAAGGTGCGGCGCGGCGACATTGTGGTGTTCCATTATCCGGTAAACCCGGTCCAGCATTTTGTAAAGCGCGTGATTGGCGTACCAGGGGACCGCGTGCGCTTGATCAACAAGCAAGTGTTTGTGAATGGAGTGCCGTTGAAAGAACCCTACGCACACTTCAGCCGTCCCGCGAACGATTTGTTCCGGGATGATTTCCCACGGCTGGATGTGGCGCCGGGGGAGACTCCGGAGTGGTGGGTATTGCTGCGAAAATTGGTGGAGAATGGACAGCTCATTGTCCCCGAGGGACATTATTTTGTGATGGGAGATAACCGGGACGATAGTTATGACAGCCGGTACTGGGGATTTGTGCCGCAGCCTAATATTATCGGGCGGCCACTTTTGATTTACTGGTCGGTGCGAGGGGCTGAGGGCGAGGTGATCGCGCCGTCTTCCGTGGGTGATAAACTGTATCACTTTGCCTACGCGGTCACGCACATCTTCCAGATCACACGCTGGAATCGAACGTTGCGCGTGGTGAATTAGGGTACCTGCTACAGCTTGAAAAGCTTTTGCAAAGATGAAACAACAAGACTGGATGGTTTGATCACGTGGCAAAAAAAGACAATCAGGAAAAGATCGAGGTCGACGGGAAACCACGCGAGACTCCGGTAGAGTTTCTGGCTTCGCTGGCCGCAGTGTTGGTGACGGGACTGTTCATCATCACGTTTGTGGTGCAGGCGTTCGAGATTCCTTCCAGTTCGATGGAGAACACGCTGCTGATCGGCGATCACGTATTTGTGAATCGCATTCAGTTCGCGCCAAGGACTTCGGCAGTTGGACCGCTGCTTCCTTATCGCGAGGTAAGGCGAGGAGATATTGTGGTATTTCTTCATCCTGATCCGCACGATGCGGGAACGTATGTGGTGAAGCGCATTATGGGCCTGCCCGGAGACCGCATCCATTTGCGCGATGGAGTGGTTTATCGCAACGGAGAAGCGTTGAACGAACCTTATATCTTGCACGATCAGGACTCTCCGCAGGATTACTACCGCAATAATTTTCCCGCGGTGCCACCATCGTACGAGAATGGGGTTTATCCGAACTGGATCGTAGATTTAGCTTCGCACGTTCAGGGAGATGATTTGGTTGTGGCTCCGGGGCATTATTTCGCCATGGGGGACCATCGCGGCGTCAGTCTTGACAGCCGCTACTGGGGCTTCATTCCACAGGAAAATGTGATTGGGCGTCCCATGTTCATTTACTGGTCGTTTGAGACTCCGAGTGATCAGTACCGCAAGACTGATTACGGAGACCGAATTGGTTTTCTGGCGCACGTGGTATTGCATTTCTTCGATGAGACGCGCTGGGGGCGAACGCTGAAAGTGGTGCGGTGAGGCTTTCTTCCAAGCGGCGGGCAGTGAGCGCGGCAGTATTGATCCTGCTGGCTCTGTTCCTGGTACGCCCCGGGGTGTCGCGGCTGAAGGCGCGGATAGCCAACTCCCTCAGTGGCGCGGTCGCGCGTCCGGTAGAGATTGGCTCGGTGCACCTGCGATTCCTGCCGCTCGGCTTCGACCTGAAAAATCTGGTCATTTACGAGGATCCTGCTTTCGGAGCGGAGCCCATGCTGCGCGCGCCGGAAGTGACGGCCACGGTCCGCCTCACCTCGCTGCTGCGCGGACGGCTGGACATTTCACGGCTGGAACTCACCGAGGCTAGCCTGAACCTGGTTCGCACCACAGACGGACGCTGGAGTTGGGAAGCCCTGCTGGAACGGGCGGCGCGCTCGCCGCTGGCGCCGACCGCGAAATCGAAGTCAGAAGCGCGGCCAGGATTCCCCTACATCGAAGCCAGTTCGGGACGCATCAATTTCAAGTCTGGACAGGAAAAAAAACCATACGCACTGCTGAATGCGGATTTTGCGTTGTGGCAGGAATCAGAAAACACGTGGGGAGCCCGGCTGAAAGCGAACCCGGTGCGCACCGACATGAGCATGAGCGATGCCGGGCTGTTGCAGATGAACGGGACGTGGCGGCGCGCCAGCAATCTGAAAGAAACGCCGTTGCAGTTCAGCTTGCAGTGGGACAGTGCGCAGCTCGGACAACTCACCAAACTGATTTCAGGAAACGACAAAGGGTGGCGCGGAGAAGTTCGCCTGGTGGCCGCTTTGAGTGGGACGCCTTCCGCCATGAAGGTGGTTACGGATGCATCCATCCAGAATTTTCACCGCTATGACATCTCGAGCAGCGAGGGGCTGAGGCTCGCGACACATTGTGATGCCACCTACCATTCCCCCGAATGGACGATGCATGAGATCCTTTGCAGCTCTCCCGCGGGCACGGGCACGATCACGCTGCGTGGCGAAGCCGGACTGCCCGGCATGCACGATATCAATCTGGCATTGGAAGTCGATGGCGTTCCCGTGAGTGCGGTAGTGGAACTGGCTCGTCGCGCCAAAAAAGATCTGCCGGCTGATCTTTTATCGGCGGGAACGGCGGAGGGTGATTTCGTAGTGACCGAAGCCAGGACATCATCAGAGGGACCAAGGTTTCAAGGCCACGGCCAGATTACGGATCTTCACCTGCAGTCGGCGAAAACGAAAGGGGAGTTCGCTTCGGCGAACATCCCGTTTGTGCTGAGCAACCATACAGAAGCGCCAGGGCAAAAAAGGAACAAAACGAGCCGCACGCCGGATGCTGATGTTCTGCCCACTGCAAATGAACTGCACATTGAATTCGGACCTTTCCCGATCGCTCTCGGGCGACCCGTACCGGCGCAAGCGCGGGGGTGGATCGGTCGTACAGGTTATAGCATGGCGATGCGCGGAGAGGGAGAAGTGTCGCACACGCTGCGTTTGGCCAGCCTGCTTGGCTTGCCGGCGGTAAAGGCAAGCGCAGAGGGCACGGCGCAGATGGACTTGCAGATCGCGGGAGTGTGGAAAGGAAACGTACCCGAGAGCGCTTCTGGTTTCTCTTTGCCGGTTGTGACTGGAGTGGTCCAGCTGCACAATGCGCGAGTAGCCATCAAAGGTGTGAATGGTCCGATTGAAGTTTCATCGGCTCAATTACGGTTGGCGCCGGATGGCACAAGAGTGGAGAAACTGAGTGCGCGTACCGCCGCCGCGCTCTGGACGGGTACGCTGACCTTGCCACGAGGTTGCGGGTCGCCAGGGGCGTGCCTTATTGGTTTCAATTTACATACCGATGAAATTGGAATCGACGATCTGCATGAGTGGCTGGAAGCGCCGCCAGATCAGCGCCGATGGTACCAAGTGTTGTCCCCCGCCAAGGCTGCGGCGCCATCGTTTCTGCAGAACTTGCGGGCATCGGGTAAAGTGACTGCCGGTCGCTTTTTGATTCATGACGTTGTTGCCAGCCGGGTTTCCGCGTCGCTTGATTTGGAACGTGGAAAGCTAAGGATTTCGAATCTTAGCGCGGATCTGCTGGGTGGAAAACATCGCGGCGACTGGCATGCGGATTTCACTGGAGGCCCCCCGGTCTATGCCGGAAGCGGAACCTTCACTGGAACATCGCTAGAACAGGTAGCGGACGCGATGCATGATCCGTGGATTTCTGGGACGGCCAGCGGGACTTATCAGCTCACTGCATCTGGCGCGGACGCTGCGGGCTTCTGGCAATCCGCGGAAGGGGAATTGCAATTCGACGTGCATGAAGGAGTTCTGCCGCATATCTCGCTGGCGAATGATGACCAGCCACTGCGAGTTGATCACTGGCAAGGTTACGCACGACTACGTCACAGGACGATCGATATCGAAAAGGGAACGTTGGCTTCTCCCTCAGGAGCGTATGAGATCAGCGGCGGCGCTTCGTTGGCTCGTCTGCTCGACCTGAGGATAACCCGATCCGCCGATGTGAAAGCAGGGGCGCCTGCGCTGGTTTACAGCATCACCGGGACGGTGGCAGAACCGCGGATAACGGTGAGTCCGGCAGCGGAGACGCGGGCGGAACTAAAACCGTAGGTGATTTTGCGGCGGCAACTAGTGTCGTCCCCTGAAGGGGACTCGATCTTCCCCACCTCTTCCTTTTCCTGCACTTACGTGCTGAGCTAATGAATGACGTCGCTTCGCGACTCCGGAGCAGCTTGCTAAAGGCAAAGCCGGCTTGACCCACGCTTTACGGCACGTACCCAGGGCCGCGCAGAACTTTTCCTGGCAGGGCTCCCGTCATCTTGTTCTGTTCAATCACTGGCACGCCATTCACCAGCACATATTCCATGCCCTGGGAAAGCTGATTGGGATTATCGAACGTTGCCAGATCGCGCACGGTCGCGGGATCAAAGATTACGACATCTGCCCACATCCCGCTTTTGAGAACACCGCGATCAATGAACCGCAGGCGCTGTGCCGGCAGCGCAGACATCTTGCGAATGGCGTCTTCCAGCGTCAGAGCTTTGTCTTCGCGGACATACTTGCGAAGGACACGCGGAAACGTTCCGTAGGCGCGGGGATGAGGATGCTCCTGCCCCAAAATTCCCTCCGGTGAGGTTCCGGAAGAATCGTTGTCGATGGCAACCCAGGACTGCTGCAGCGCCAGCGTGACATCGGGTTGGGACATGCCGAAGACGGCGACGCCGGCATACGGATCTTCGATCAGAAAATCGAAGAGCGCATCCATTGGGTCTTTGTTCCATAACTTCGCGACGTCGGAGAGACGTTTGCCCTGGAGTGGAAGCATCTTCGGATTCTGCACGATGCCGATCAGGATCGCTTCGGGTCCGGGAATCTCCTGCCATTCATTGTCCCAATCCTTTGAGGGCGCGAGCATGTCCTTCCGGATGCGATCGCGGGTGGCAGGATCCTTCAAGCGTTCCACGAGTTTAGCGGCACCGCCATCGTGCGCCCACGGTGGTACGAAAGCTGAGAAATCATTGAACCACGCGGTGTAAGCGTAGGTGTCGGCACTGACATCAGCGCCGCCGGCACGGGCGGCGTTGATCTTGGCGATCACTTCGGGCATGCGTCCCCAATTATTTTTACCGGCAACTTTGATGTGCCAGATTTCCACGGGGACGTGGCCTTCGCGACCGATGCGCAGGGCTTCGTCGATAGCGTCGAGCACCGAGTCGCTTTCGTTGCGCATGTGGGTGGAATAGAGGCCGCCGAACTTGCCGCCTTCGGCGGCGAGAGCAATCAGTTCCTCTGTTTTGGCGTACGGCGCGGGAGCGTATTCCAGCGCGGTGGAGACGCCGACAGTCCCGTCTTTCATGGCAGCGCGGACCAGGGCTTTCATCTGATCTAGTTGCTCGGGCGTGGGCTGCTTGCTGTCATCGCCAAGCACCATGCGACGGACCTGGGTTGCACCGACGTAGCTGGCCAGGTTGATGCCCATGCCTTGCTTTTCCAGCCGCGCGAAATACTGGCGGAAGTTTCGCCAGTCGGGAGTAATTTTGTAATGCTCGTAGCCGGGGCGATCAGCCTGGATGATGGCGTCGTTCAACGGAGCGATGGAACCGCCTTCGCCGGTGATCTCGGTCGTGATCCCCTGATAGATTTTCGAAGGTAGCCGCGGTTCAACGAGGATGGAGAGTTCGGACTGTCCAAGCATGTCGATGAAGCCGGGTGCAACGACCTTGCCGGCCGCGTCGATGGTCCGCTTGCGGGGCGCGGCAGAGAGATTGCCGATTGCAACAATTTTTCCGTCACGGATGCCAAGGTCGCCCGAATACCAGGGGGAGCCGGTGCCATCGATGATGTGGCCATTGGTGATAATGAGGTCGTAAGCGGTGTTGGTTGATTGCGCCGGCAGTAGAGAGGTTGCCGTGACGAGGCTTACGCAAACCAGCAAGGATTTCAGAATGTAACCATTCATGGGGTTCCTTTATAACATCTCAAGGCAGCGCCTAAATCGCGGTCTTGGCGCGGGATTGGTGGCCCGCCCGAAGGCGTGCCCGGATACGAAGCAAGAGCACTGATACGAAACGAAATGCATTGATGCGAAACAAAATGCCTGACAAGGAAATGTACAACTGAAATCTACTGCTAGAGCGTATCCGCGCGGCGGCTTGCGATCGCTCCCAGCGCGATCCAGATCCCGAGCGCCAGCCATTCGTATGCCGTGAAATGGCCGGGGATCGCCGGAACAACTTTCATAAGAAACATCGCAATGGCCACCAGCAATCCCAAAACTGCGGCCATGGCTTCCACTCGTGACAGCTTGGGCCGGCCGGGCAGCGTTCCTCGGCTTCCCATCGAGAGGTAAGCGGCACAGGTGGCAGCCCATCCGATCGCGCAGGCGACCGAGCCAACCTCGGTGATGGGCACAAGAATCGCGTCTCCGAGCAGCATGCATATACCAGTAGCAAGTCCGATGCAAAGAACTGCGATGGACGGCGTTTGATGCGTAGCGTGGATGCTTCCGGCGCGTTTGTCGACCAGGCCGCGACGTCCCAGGGCAAATACCAGGCGGCTCGCTGCTATGAAATTTCCGTTAAAGCATTTGATCAGCGACAGGAAGGCCGCGGCCAGAATGACGTTGACGATCCAACGCGAGCCTACGGCGCGCTGAAATGCAACTGCTGTCATGAACTTTTCGCCAGTCAACTCGTGCCAGGGAGCTACGAATGCAACCGCGGCGATCACGACCGTGTAAAAAAGAATGCCAACCAGGACGGCCATCCAAATGGCTTTCAGGTATCCCTGGCTGCGAAATTCTTGAGTGGATTCTTCCGCGGCCTTGCTCACGGATTCGAATCCGGTCATGAAATACGGGACGATCTGGACTACGAGCAGGAAGGAAACCAGCGGCGCGTGGGTGAAGAGTGGCGGAAAGTTGTGCGGGGATCCACGGCCGGCTCCGAGAGCAACAAAAAATACGAACAGGGCGAGCGTGCCGAAGGCAGTCCAATTCTGAAAGGTCGCGCTGAGGCGGATGCCGCGATAGTTCAAAGTGGTGAGCAACGCGGTGAGACCGAGACCGATCATCAGATGTGGAAGATAAACCGGACGCCCTGCCACGCGGTAGATTTCCATCGAATCGAGCGTGGGGAAAATGTAACCGGCGATACGGCCCACGGCCACGGCTTCCCACGGGCAAACGATGAAGTAGGCCAGCATCATCATCCATCCGGTGGAGAAGCTGGCGGGACGGGAAAAAGCTGCGGCAGTGTAAGCAATCTCGCCAGCAGCGTCGGGCATGGCGGCCACCAGCCTGCCATAGACCCAGCCGATGGGAAACAAGAGCGCGCCGCCGATGGCGAAGCCGAGGAGCGCGCCCAGGGCGCCGCCGCGCAGCAGCCAGTCGTCCATGACCACAAGCCAGCCAACGCCGACCATGGTGCCCCAGGCCAGCGTGAAGTAATCGGTGAGGCGGAGTTTGCGGGCGAGTGGTGACATGTGGACGAGTGAGGTTCGGCGAGCGTGATGGACGGCGAATTATAAAGCATGGGGGAAGGAGAAGTTTCTAAACTTCTCGCTCTATTCCACCCCGTGAGCAGCGGGCGAGGACGCCCGCTGCTCAGCCGCCGGCGACGGCGGCGCTACGATTCGATCTCTGAAGTCCGCGCTTTGCGTGGTAGTATCGACAATACTCTCGCATGATGCTGCCACCTGTGAATTTTGAGCGCTGTGTTTCCGTTGTGCCTCTTTTTTGTAACGACTCGTTGAAAAATTGATGACGCCTTCGACTACATTGCGTAAGCGCGTGCTTAGCGGCATGCGCTCGACCGGCAAACTTCATCTGGGAAACTATGTGGGCGCACTGGCCAACTGGGTGCGCATGCAAGATGAATATGAATGTTTCTTCTGCGTAGTCGACTGGCACGCGCTCACCACCGACTATGCCGACACTTCTCAGGTGAAACAAAACTCGGTGGAGGTGGCGCTGGACTGGCTGGCCGCGGGGCTCGACCCGGAAAGGTCAGTAATGTTCATCCAGTCGCATGTTCCGGAGCACGCCGAGCTGCACCTGCTGCTTTCCATGATCACGCCGCTGGGCTGGCTGGAACGGGTTCCGACTTACAAGGAGCAGCGGGAGAACATCAAGGACAAAGACCTGGGAACGTATGGGTTTCTGGGCTATCCCGTGCTGCAAGCGGCGGATATTTTGATGTACAAGGCAGATGTAGTGCCGGTAGGCGAAGACCAGGTCGCGCACATTGAACTCACCCGCGAGATTGCGCGACGCTTCAACAGCTTCTATGGAAAGAGCGGAGATGTTTTTCCCGAGCCGAAAGTATTGCTCACTCCCGCACCGAAACTGCCGGGCACCGATGGCCGGAAAATGTCGAAGTCGTATGGCAACACCATCATGCTGACGGACCCGGAGCCAGTGGTGCGGCAGAAACTGAAGACGATGGTGACTGATCCGGCGCGGGTGCGGCGCTCCGATCCCGGAAACCCCGATGTGTGCCCGGTGGGCGACCTGCACAAGATCTTCAGCGACAGCGCTACCATGGAGAAAGTGAACGTCGGCTGCCGATCGGCGGGCATTGGGTGCATCGAGTGCAAGAGTTGGGTGGCCGATGCGCTGGTGCAACTGTTGAGTCCGATGCAGGAGCGCCGCAAGAAATTCGAGGAGAATCCGCGGCTGGCTTGGGATATTCTGGAGGCAGGAACGAAGCGGGCGCGTAAGGCGGCGTCCGAAACCATGAACGATGTGCGCGATGCCATGGGGATGTCGCTCACCTACGAGGCGCCGGTGGTGAAAAATGCCCAGTAAGGAAGCCAGAATCGGTACAGGGACAGACGGGATGCCGGAACCGGCGCCGTTGACGCTCGTGGCGAATACCGCGGGGCCGGCGAAACCGGAAAAAGAAAAAGAAGAGAGCGATTCCCCGTTTGCGGTTTCGGTGACCGACGTCTACGAGGGTCCGCTGGATTTGCTGCTCGATCTGATTCGCAAGCAGGACATCGACATCTACGACATTCCGATTGCCCGCATCACGGAGCAATATCTGGCGTATGTGGAGAAGATTCGCGAACTCGACGTGAATGTGGCGGCCGACTTCATCTATATGGCCGCGGTGCTGATTCATATCAAGTCGAAGATGCTGCTGCCCCGCGATCCATCGGCCAGGGCGGAGGAGTTGGAAGATCCCCGCACGGAGCTGGTGAACCGGCTGCTGGAGCACGAGAAGTTTAAGTCGGCGGCGCAAATGCTTTTGCAGAAGCAGCAGATCGAAGATGCCGTGTTAACGAATCCGTCGTTGAAGGAATTTATTGACGCGGAAGGCACCGAGCCGGAGATTGCCGCGGACGTGATCGATCTGGTGAAAACGTTCCAGCAAATTCTGGAGCGAGTGCGCAATCGGCCCATGATGAATGTGAACGAGGAGACTGTCACCGTGGGCCAGATGATCGATTATTTGCGGCGGCGGCTTTCTCTGGAATCACGGCCCATCCGGCTGAAGCAGCTTTTGATGCGCATGGAATCGCGGCAAGCGCTGGTCTGCATGTTTCTGGCACTGCTTGAAATGGTTCGGCTGCAGGCCATTCAGGTTCGGCAGGATAAGCTCTTCGGCGAGATCGCAGTGCGAAAACATGTCGGGTTCGACGCGGTTATGGCGGAACAGGCTGCGGTGCGGGACGATTGGAGATAAAGTAACGGGCAATTGGCAGTTGGCAGTCAAAGCAACTGACTCTTCTGGCCACTAGCCGCTGACCACTAGACACTTTTTATGAGTCTCAAAGCTCAACTCGAAGCAATTATTTACGCGGCGGAAACGCCGATCACCGGCGAGCAGATGATCCATCTCGTCAAAGAGTCAGTGAGTGCCGAAGGCGCGGCCGATGAGACGGAAGTCAAAGCTCGTGTGCGCGCTGCGCTGGAAGAACTGGTTGCGGATTATAGCGGCCAGCATCACGGCATCGAGATTCGCCAGGTGGCCGGTGGATATCGCATGTCCACGAAACCCGAGCAGCACGAGATGGTGCGAGGGTTTGCCAGGAGCCTGAAGCCGCCGATCCGGCTGTCGCTACCGGCTTTGGAAACGCTGGCGGTGATCGCATACAAGCAGCCCGCCACGGTTCCGGAGATCAACGAGATTCGCGGCGTGGATTCGGGCGGCGTGATTGCCACCCTGCTTGATCGGAAGTTGATCACGACCGCCGGCCGTAAGCAGGTGATCGGGCGGCCGATTCTCTACAAGACGACCAAGGAATTTCTGATGCGGTTTGGATTGAAAGATGTGAATGAACTTCCCAGCATGGAAGAGTTCGAGAAGCTGGTGGCGGAATCGTTCCAGGGAGAGCTGATGCCGGCCGATGATGCGGCGCGGGAAAGCGAAAGCAATTCTCCCGGGGCTGAGGAAATCGCCGAGCCCGCCACACAAAAGGAACCGGCCGAGAAATTCAGCGCCTGAAGGCGCGGATAACGCAGTACTACCGGCATGCCGGAAGGCATGCCCGGGTACGAATCTTTCTTGCGCTTCTGTCTCAGGATTGGAAGTTTCACTAAAAATGTCCGCTGAACGCCTGCAAAAAATTATTGCCGCTGCCGGGGTCGCTTCCCGCCGCAAAGCCGAGGAACTGATCAGCGCCGGCCACGTAAAGGTTAATGGCACTGTGGTGACGGAACTGGGAACCAAGGCCGACCCTGACACCGACCACATCCGCGTGGATGGAAAGCTCTTGCAGGGGGCGCAACACCATGTCTACCTGCTGCTGAACAAACCGAAGGGGTACGTCACCACCGTGAGCGATCCGGAGAAGCGACCCACGGTGATGCAGCTGCTTCGCGGAGTCAAGAAGCGAGTCTACCCGGTGGGACGATTGGATTATGCCAGCGAAGGCTTGCTGCTTCTAACCAACGATGGCACGCTGGCGAACAAGCTGATGAAAGCGGCATCGAAGGTGGCAAAAACATACGTAGTAAAGATCGCGGGTACGCCAAGCAATGACGCGCTGGAGAAACTTCGCGGCGGCGTTTCAATCGCCAACGAAGATGGCCGCCGGGTGCGCACCGCGCCCGCCGGCATCCGGCTGATTAAGGAGGCCAATAATCCCTGGTACGAGGTCACTCTAATCGAAGGCCGCAACCGCGAGATCCGGCGCATGTTCGAGAAAGTGGGACATCACGTGGAGAAAATCAAGCGCGTCCGTTACGGCCCGCTCACGCTCGACGTTCCACCTGGGCAATTCCGCGCCCTGACCCCACAGGAGGTTGATCGCCTGCGGACTGTCTGCAACAAACCGGTAGCGCCGACCAAGCCTTCCATGGCATGATGAGCGGCAATTATGAGCCGCTTTTTTGATTTGGTATCGAAGCCGGCCCGCGATTTGGGAACGACCAAACTTCCCAGTTCCACGCCTGCGCTGGTGGAGCGGCGATCGCATCTCATCGAACTTGATTCCAACGAAAATCCTTTTGGACCGTCGCCTCGAGCCATGGACGCGATGCGAAGTGTTCTCAGTACGTCGAATTCTTATCCCGACGATGATTGCCGGCCGCTTCGGCGCGAACTCGCCTCGCAACACGGTGTGCTGCCGGAGCAGGTGCTGGTCACCGCAGGATCTACAGCACTGTTAAGCCTGCTTTGCCAGACGCTGCTGGCGCGTGGGCTGAATGCAGTCACCAGCCGGTGTTCGTTCATTGTGTATTCCATGGCAGTGCGGACGGTGGGAGCGCAACTTATCGAAGCTCCCACGCACGAGGATGGTTTCGACCTCGATGCAATTCTCGCGGCCATTGATGCGAACACCCGCATCGTATTTCTGGCTAATCCCAACAATCCCACCGGGACGCTGCTGGAAGCGTCCATCGTAGACCGCTTCGTGGCGCGGCTTCCCAGTCACGTCGTGGTGATTCTCGATGAAGCGTATTACGAATTCGCGCAGCACTTCGCGTCCCTGAACCAAATCGGGTATTCGAGCTCGTTGGACCATATTCGCCGGGGTGCCAGCGCCGTCGTACTGCGAACTTTTTCCAAAGCGCATGGGCTGGCTGGCCTTCGTATCGGCTACGGCCTGGGTCCGGCGGAATTGCTGGGCTATTGCGCACGCATGCGCAACACGTTTTCCGTGTCCTCAGTGGCGCAAGCTGCGGCACTGGCTGCCCTCGACGATCACCAACATATTCAGCGGGTGGTGGAAAACAACGCGTTGCAGTCGCAAGTTCTCTTAAAAGAATTGGCGGAACTGGAGTTCCGCGTCGTCCCCTCCTCGGCGAACTTTCTGTTCTGCGATCTCGGCGAAGACGCAGCCGCGTTCGCCAACCGCTTGCGGGAGGAAGGCGTGGCGGTGCGCCCACTGGGTCCTTGGGGAGCGCCGAATTGCATTCGCGTGACCATTGGCAGGCCAGAGCAAAACCAGATTTTCTTGAATGCGGCGCGTCGCATTCGAAGCAATCCTTCCGAGGTCGGGTCCGGAGTCTCGAGCAGAGGCACCTAAGGCTGCCCCTGATTAATCACGAGTCGATAAGGGCAAGGGCGTGTACACTTGGCCCATCACCTGGGGCTGCGGAAAATCCCGTCCGCGTCGCTGGATGCGGAGGGGCGATGGCTACAGCGGTATTAGATCGGAAGCGTCCAACAGAGATTGTGGCCGGTCTACCTGGCCGGCGGTTCGACCATCTCTTTTTTTTGACCATGGCCCTGGTCATGCTGGCCTCGGTTTTTCTGGGCTTTGCGCACACCTACTATCTGGCAGGGATATTCCAAGCGCCGCTACCCAGCGTGATCATTCACATTCACGGAGCTGCATTTTCTTGCTGGATTCTATTGCTAGTGACGCAAGCCTCTCTCGTCTCAGCGGGACGCGTGGACATCCATCGCCGCCTCGGGATTGCTGGCTTCTGTCTGGCTTGCTTTATGGTGATCATCGGAGTCTTGGCGGCCACCGATTCGCTGGTTCGTGAAGCCGGACCCGCGGGCAGAGATCCAAAGTTTTTTTATATCATCCCGCTGACGGACATGCTGATCTTTGCGACGCTCACGTTTTTTGCCTTCCGGGCGCGCCGCGATTCCGCAGCCCACAAACGCCTGATTCTGGTCGCCACAACTGCGTTGCTGATTGCGGCCATCGCCCGTTGGCCTTTCGCCGTCGTCCACCGATTGCCCATTAGGGCAGCGCTGTTCTCCTACGTTTTCCTACTCATCTTAGTGGCTTACGACTTCTGGTCGACTCGCAAGGTTCATCGCGCGACCATTTGGGCTGGCGCGTTCCTAATCTTCGTGCAACAAATAAGGATCCCTATCGGCCAGACCGCTACCTGGCACGCCTTCGCTACCTGGGTCCAAACGCTGGCACGCTAGCCTCGCTTGCGCTTCAACTGCAGCAGGTTGGGCCGCAGCAGGACGCCTTCGCTTCAGGCTTGGCGGCGCGAATGAACGCACTCAGGAACTTGCCATCCACTTGTGGAGCAAACGCGTCGACATCGATTCCCTGCCCCGCCAGAAATTCCCGCGCGTCTTCGGCGCGATAGATGCGTGTGGGTTCAACATCAATGTTGTCGAATCCGGCTGTAGACAGCTTGTTGCGGTAGTCATTCTCTTCAAGAGCGCCGGCAATGCAACCCACCCATGCCAGCACGCTCCGGCGAATTTCCGGCAGCATCTCCCCGCGTGTAACAACGTCAGACACGGCGAAGCGTCCGCCCGGTTTGAGCACGCGGAATGCTTCGCGCAGCACGCGATCTTTGTCGGATGAGAGATTGATCACGCAATTGGAGATAATCACGTCGACCGAGTTGTCAGGCAACGGAATATTCTCGATTTCGCCCTTGAGAAACTCTACGTTCGTAACGCCTGCCCGGCGCTTGTTTTCATTCGCGAGAGCGAGCATTTCGTCAGTCATATCGAGACCGTAGGCTTTGCCGGTCGGGCCCACACGCTGCGCGGAGAGCAGGACATCAATGCCGCCAC
>JAUTWY010000082.1 GCA_030838305.1 Acidobacteriaceae bacterium | reverse complement strand
GCCGGAAGTCGCGTTGCAGTTGAGCGAGCAGGTTGACGATCTGCGCGCCCACACTCACGTCGAGGGCGGAGACCGGTTCGTCGGCCACGATGAATTTGGGGCGTAACGCCAGGGCGCGGGCTATGCCGATGCGCTGGCGCTGTCCGCCGCTGAATTCGTGCGGAAAGCGGCGCAGAATGGACTCGTCGAGGCCGACAGCGCGCAGGAGTTGGACAACGCGGGCGCGACGGGAGAGTTTCGTGGAAGCCCGGCCCTCAGCGGCTGAAGCCTCTCTCGTGATAAGACCGGAATCGGCACGGCTGAAGTCGTGCCCTTCCAGATCTGTTTCACCGACGCCGTGAATGATCAGAGGCTCGGCAATAATATCTTCGACGCGGTAACGGGGATCGAGCGAAGCGAAAGGGTCCTGAAAGATAATCTGCATGTCGCGGCGCAGGCGGCGCATTTCGCCGGCACCGGCGGCAAGCAGGTCGCGGCCTTCGAAGCGGATGTTGCCAGAAGTGGGCTCGACGAGCCGCAAGATCAGGCGACCAAGCGTACTCTTGCCCGAGCCGGATTCACCCACCAGGCCGAGGGTTTCGCCAGCATGTATGTCAAGCGAGACGTCGTCGACCGCCCGCACTTCATTTCTATTTCTGGGGGTTCCCCCAAGCAGAGATTCCGCTTGGGGATAAATCTTGTGCAGATTGCGGATTTCGACGAGAACCATTGCTTCCTCAAATTCCAGAACATGAAATGAATAGATCTATTGCGATGCGATCATGGGAACTGCCGCCAGCGCAGCCAGCAGCCCGACAAACCTCCAGCGGGTGAAACGTTCTTTCAAGAGAATGCGGGCCAGCAGAACGGTTACCGCCGGA
The DNA here is from genome assembly GCA_030838305.1 of Acidobacteriaceae bacterium. Taxonomy (GTDB): domain Bacteria; phylum Acidobacteriota; class Terriglobia; order Terriglobales; family Acidobacteriaceae; genus Sulfotelmatobacter. The sequence goes on along the minus strand of JAUTWY010000082.1, from coordinate 6,928 downwards.
TAAAGCGACGAGATGACGACCGCTTCGTCAAGGCGTCCAATCTGGCTGGCGCGGACATAGAGCATGGTCCCGAGCGAGTCGATACAGCCGGTGAGCACTCCCCAGCGCACTCCCGCTGGGGTGATGTCACGAAAATTCCGCTGCAGCAGGACAATCAAAGCCGTAATGATCAGGCCGCCAGTCCGGGTGAGCGTGGCGATCCAAAATGCCGAACCTTCGCCTGCCTGATGCACGCAAAGATAGAATCCAGCGAACCCGATGCCCGCGACAACCGCAAGCCCGATGCCGTCCGGAGTGTTGCCATCTTCCGAGCGCGTGATCAACCAGAGGCCGGTAGCGGCGAAGGTGAATCCGAGGACTGTCATTCTGCCCGGCAAGCCTTCGGTAAATATGGAAAACAAAGTTGGAATTCCCGCTCCCAGAACCGCTGCGACCGGCGCCGTCAATCCCATTCGTCCCGAAGATAGCGCGCGATAAAAGATAGCCAGCGCTGCCCCGCCTGAAGCTCCTCCGACCAGCACCCAGGCCGCACTGCGTGCCGGGAGGAAGGTCGCATGGCGGAGCGTGGCCAGCGTTCCAACCAGTAGCAGACCGCCGATATTTACAACTGTGGTGAACAGGAAAGCATTGGCACGACGGGTGGCATAGCCTCCAAGGAAATCGCTTGTTCCCCACGCCACGACAGCGGCTAATCCATATGCGGCGGAAATGAATTGGGGTGAGGCTTGCATGTCCGACGAGAGTAACATGCGCTATTCCTCGTGAACGCCGGCAGGCCTGCGCAGTGCAACTGGAAATGGGTTTCCGGTCGCAATACATCGGCATCCGGCGTGTTAGAATTTCCTAAAGTTGCTCCCTTACGAGCTTTCAGGTTTCACAAGACTAAGAGACCACATTGATCGAACTGGCACCTTCGATTCTATCGGCTGACTTTGCCCGTCTCGGTGAGCAAGTGCGCGCCGCGGGTGAAGGCGGTGCAAGTGTTGTGCACGTGGACGTTATGGACGGTCACTTCGTCCCGAATCTCACCCTTGGGCCTCCTGTGGTGAAGGCGCTGCGTAAGGTCACGAAGTTGCCGCTTGACTGCCATCTCATGATCGAACATCCGGACGAGTTCATTCCGGCATTTGCGGATGCAGGAGCGGACTGGATTTCAGTGCATCAAGAAGCTTGCCGGCACTTGAACCGCACGCTTCATTTGATCAAGAGCCACGATTGCCTGGCAGGCGCGGTGATTAATCCGGCAACGCCGGTGGATACGCTGGCCGAAGTGCTCGACATTGTGGACTATGTGCTGGTGATGTCGGTGAATCCGGGATTCGGCGGCCAGAAATTTATTCCTGGCACCTTGCACAAAATGCGTCAGTTAGCAGAGATTCGCAGTCGGCGCGGGTTGTCTTACCGGATCGAAGTGGATGGCGGGGTAGCGCTAGAGACGGTGGGTGACGTTGTGAGGGCCGGCGGAGAAATTCTGGTCGCGGGCAACGCCGTCTTCGGTAACGGCGATCCAACAAAGAATGCCGAAGCGCTATTAAAAGCGGCAACGGAAGCCGCGCTGTTAAAAGTCTAGAGCCTTGCTCGGCGGCCGGGTCGGAAGCCCGGCGCACATTAATTATAATTATTCGAGGTCTTAATGCTACGTCGAAGCTCCTTTACAGCATTGGTCGGCCTGTTGCTGCTCATCACAGCCGCTTGCACCAACAAGAAGTCCGTGAATCCGCTAGCGGACGTAGGGTCCAAGCAGCCCGACAAGGTCCTGTTTGACAAGGCCATGGACGCGATGAAGCACAACCGCTTCGACGTGGCACGCATGACCCTGCAGACCTTGATCAATACTTATCCCGACTCGGAATTCATCGCCCGCGCCAAGCTGGCAGTGGGGGATTCCTGGTATGCCGAGGGCGGCACCGCGTCCCTGGCGCAGGCTGAGCAGGAGTATCACGACTTCGAGACCTTCTTTCCCAACATGCCGGAAGCGGCCGAGGCACAGCTAAAAATCGCCAATATCCAGTATCAGCAGATGGAGAAATCGGACCGCGATTACACCCATGCCAAGAGGGCCGAGGATGAGTACCGCAACCTCATCATGCAGTATCCGGACAATCCGAAATTGGTGAAAGAGGGGAAGCGCCGGCTGCTCGAAGTGCAGGAAGTTTTGGCTGACCGCGAATTTGGCATCGGACGGTTCTACTATCTACGGCAATCGTACGCCGCTTCGATTGCCCGATTGCAGACTCTGGTAGAGAAGTATCCGCTGTATAGCCGGGCCGATGAAGCGCTCTTCTACCTTGGCCAGGACTATGAAGGTCAAATCGCGCAGCTGCGGGCAAGGCCGGTTTGCAAGGCGGTTAACACTCCCCCCGGCTGCGTTGGTGGAGAAACAACCAAGGCCAAAATCATTGAGGAGTGGACTCGGCAAGCCTCCGCAGCTTATTCGCAGATCATTACCCGCTATCCGCTGATGGACCGCGGCGACGACGCGAAGAAGCGTCTCGCGGCGCTGCATCAACCCATCCCGCGGCCAACTAAGGCCGCCGTGGTTCAGAACCGCGCCGAAGAGGAGAGCCGGCGCGAGGCCAACACCCTCGACCGTTTAATGGGCGTGGTGAAGAAGGGACCGGATGTGGCCCAGGCGTCGAAAGTAGGAGAACCAACCCTGGTCGATCCCACGCCGGTCTCGGCCAACCAACTAGCAGGAGAAACAATGCGCAAGGCAATGGGAGCTCCTGCGGGTGAACATGGCTTGAGTGTGGAGACGGTAACCGGAGGAACTCCCGGCCCGAACGACCCAGCTCCGCGGTCAGACACACCTGCGCCCGCGGCCGGCGGCGACTTGTTTGCCCGCCCCGCCAATACCGCGGCGGACCCGAACGAACTCAAGCCCGCAGCACCGGATTCGAATGAATTGAAACCCACCGCTCCTCCGGACCCGAACGAGCTGAAGCCCTCTGGCGACCCTCAAAGCGCGGCCTCCAGCGCCGCGACTCCGCCACCGGTTCAGGTCAACGAGATTCAGCAGGCGGGGGCACAGTCCGGAGCTAGCGCTACTTCAAGTTCCAGTTCCGATTTGGCTAGCGATCGAGATATTTCCAGCAGTAAGAAGAAGAAAAAGAAGGGCCTGAAGAAGGTCGTATCGTTCTAAATCCGCCTTTTTCTGACTGATCTCGGCTTTCCACCCCCTCTGGGCCACGTCCGCGCGGTAGATGCTGACCGCTGGTAACGTGTTACCCCCCGTCTGATCATTGACTTACATCCGGGGGCAGGTTACCTTCGCGATATCTCCCCTCACTAGAGGAATTTCTTTGGCCCGGAAAATACTGCTCGCCGATGACAGCGTGACCGCCCAAAACATGGGGCGCAAAATCCTCGCGGACGCGGGGTATGAGGTCATTGCGGTCAACAACGGCTCCGCCGCCCTGAAAAAGATCGCCGAGCTAAAACCCGACCTCGTCATCCTCGATGTTTATATGCCGGGCTACAGTGGACTGGAAGTGTGCCAGCGCCTGAAAGAATCGCAGGAAACGGCGCGCATTCCCGTGCTGCTCACGGTGGGTAAGCTGGAGCCTTTCAAGCCGGAAGAGGCGCAGCGGGTGCGCGCGGAAGGCTATATCGTTAAGCCTTTCGAGGCCAGCGAGTTACTGAGCGCGCTGTCGAAATTGGAAGACAAAGTTGTACCGCGGGCCGAACCCTCGAAGCCCGGACGTTTTGCCCGGGCGATGGCCGCCGCCGATGAGACTGACGGCGCCAATCGAAAGGAACCCTCCAGCACCGAGACTGGATGGAAGAACCGGATTAGCTTCCCTCACAAGAAGACAGAATCTGAGGAAGCGGTTGCCGAAAAGGCTCAACCCGCGAACCACGATGGCCAGAAAGCTGCCAACAAAAAAGGGAAGAGTCTCGAGGCCTCTGCACCGGCACCAGAAACCAATGTCGACATTTCAGCCTTCGCGCCAATTGGCATTCCAAAAGATGTAACCGCCTCAGAAGTTGCCGCCATCACCGCTGCGGCAGCGCAAATGCAAGTGGCGGAATCTGCAACGCGGGAACCGGCTGTCTCCGAAGCTGCCCGACCCAGCGAATTTCCTGTAGAACCTGCCTTGGAACGATTCCAGGACAGTCGCGACGAAGTTCAAACCAATTCCGCCACCGAGGTGCACACCGCAGCGGAGGTCGAAGCCGGCAGCCACGAACTCGGCAAACTTGGGGTTTCAAGTGAACCTGCTATCGAAACGACCGCTGATCGCAACGGTGAAGAGAAACTGAAAGAATCGCAGGACGCTCCTGTGACGATGGCCTCCGCTTCCGAATCCCTCGCAGATGCAGGCACAGGAGCATCGCGTTGGACCGCAGTGCCGGTGGCGATGGGAAGCGAAGAAACGTCGATGTCGCTGGATCACGAAATGCAGAAGGCGTACGCCGCCTTCGCCGCCGCGGACTACGCAACCAGCGCAGGCACGGTCGGAGCTGAGACTCCATCGCAAGAGAGTTCATCTGCCGGATCGCAAGCAACAATTGAAGAACCAGCCGCAGCAATTTCAAATTCAGAACCGGCAGCGATTTCAGAACCGCAGCCCGTATCTGCGGAGGCAAACCTTGAGACGCCAAAGGCGGCTGATCTTGCCAAGCCCGATGAGAATGCCGCACACGTCGTAGAGTTTGCGAGTCCTGCTAGAAACACAGAAGATATCGCTCCGGCGCCCGCGCTCGGCTCTCCAGTAGCTGAGGCCGCCACTCCGTCGACCGATTCTTTTTCCCCTGTCGCCGATAATTCCGATCCGAAGCTAGATTCTGAAACCGTAAAAACCTCTGCGGCAGCCTGGGCGAGCTGGCGTCAAGTCCGCGACACCGGCAAGAGCAGCGAAGAGCCGGAGACGCAGCCTCAGGAATCCGCAGCGCCTGATTCAGTACCCTGTGACACCGCTGCCCTGGCAGTCGCGGCTGGTGCCGAACATGCGTTGCCGGAAGCTTCTGCGGCGGCCCCGAGTGGAAACCCAGCAGATGTGGCCAGCATCGTCGACAGCGTCCTCGCCGATCTTCGTCCCAAGCTCATGGAAGAAATCACCCGCAAGATGGCGGAGAAGAAGAAGTAAATCAGCTTTCAGCGCTCCGCCACTCCTTGTTGCCCCTGCGCCCGTTTGCGACCGAAACATTTCTGCCATTTGGATCTAATCTGGACATAGATAGCCATACGAATCTTCCGCCTGCTAGGGAATGGCTCGGGGTCATTGATGAATTGTTCCGGGGGGCGTTGTGTGCAAACGGCCCACACTATCGCCTACTGGGTAGCTTTCCTAATCGCAGAGGCGATCTCCATCCTAAAGAAGCTCGTTTTGGAGACCTGCCGCAAAAGGGGTATCGATACAGCGTTACCGAAAAATCCTAAACTTTCCAAATCAGAGATTTATGACCGAGGTGCAACCATTGACCCGAAACTTGCGAAGAAGGAGAAACGCTTTCGCTGCATGAGTTGCGTGAGACTTGGCGCGATAGCACATCGACCTCGATCTGTGCTACTGCAATATGGCTACAACCTGCTTGACGCTGCGAGTTTTCAAGGTTTCATTTCACTTGTCTGTTTTTTGTGATCGCCAGTCGAGGTATATATTGGAGTAGGGTAATCGGAAGTTACGCCTTATGACATTTGGCCGATTGGTGAAATCGTCTGCTTTAATCTCATTGGCGGCCGCCGTAGGCATCCCGCAAATTTGCCCGGCGCAGGATAGTTCCGGAAAACAATCTTGGACCGCCAGCAGCCAGCAAGAAAGCCCTGGCGGAGTTGTCAATCCCACCCGCAGGAATGAAACTCATACAGAAGCCGACGGTCGAGTGGTTGACAGGACGTCGGTCGAAACGCTTGGTCCGGACGGGCGCTACGTCCCCTACTCGGACACGGTGAAGGAGTCGCACCGCATCAACGACACGACGGTTCGCAACATTGAGCGAACATTTGGCAGAGACTCCGACGGTCACAGGACTCTGATTCAGGAAAGGCAAGAAGAGTCGCGCAGCCTGCCCGGCGGCGAACAGAAGGTGACCCGCACAGTCTCCAATCCTGATGCCAACGGCAGACTGCAGGTCGTGCAGCGCGAGTTGGAGGACTCGAAGCAAGTCAGTCCCGGGGTGCGGGTGACGAATACTACTGTGATTACGCCGGACGGTAACGGAGGTTTTTCTGCGGCGGTGCAGACCGAACAACGAGAGACGAAAAGCAGTGACGGCAGGGTCGAATCCAAGAAATCCACGCTCCTCTCGGATGGGACAGGGGGCTGGAAACTCAGCGAGGTCCGAGAAAGCATGACCAAGCAGGACGGTCAGGTACGCAGCAAAGACGAGCGCGTCCTCCGACCTGATTCAACTGGCAATCTCGCAGTCGTCGAGCACACGGTCAACAGACAGGCTCAGACCGCTGCAGGGGAAAGGCGCGATGCAACCGAAACTTTCTCGACGAACGTTCCAGGGGTAGCGGGGGATGGCAGCCTGCAGCTTGTGCAGCGCGAGACCACGATTCAGCGCACGACGTCCGAAGGTGCGCAGAGCACGGTTCAGCAGATCGAACAGCCCCGTCCCGGGGATTTGAGCGATGATCTCCACGTCACACAAGAAGCGATCGATATTGTACGGCCGGGCAGGAGCGGCACTACCGACCAGTCGCACATCATCCTCACTCCGGATTCCGATGGCCGGCTCGGTCAAGTTTGGATTGACACAGGTAAGACCGACAACCCTTCCGCCATCAAGGTGGACACCAGCACCTCTACAAAGCCTCAGTAAAGAGAGTGCCATTCTTGCCAAGTAGTAGATTGATTATTCTGAGGGTTGGCAAGCGGCACTGAAAACACGGTCAACGAGTGCACTGGCGATTTTGCAACAGATACGCGGGATATTGCACTTCGAGGCCTACTCGACCAGCTAACCAAGGAGCGGACTG
>JAUTWY010000038.1 GCA_030838305.1 Acidobacteriaceae bacterium | reverse complement strand
TCACTGCTCACTGCTCACTGCTCACTGCTCACTGCGTCTGCTCCTCCTTGCCAGCGACAGCCTCCGAAGTGCCGCTGCCATACTCCTTTAGCTTATTATGCAGTGTTTTCAGGCTGATTCCGAGAATTTCTGCGGCCCGGGTCTTGTTGTTGCTGGTGGATTCCAGCGTCTTGAGGATCAGCATTTTTTCCGCCTCTCCCACAGTGGTGCCGATGCCCAGACGCACCGCATCAGGGTCATTGGCGGCGGTGCGCAGGGGCGCCTGGCCGAATCCGGGAGGCAGATGTTTCGTCTCGATCATGCCGGTGTCGCAGACGATCACTGCCCGCTCAATGGTGTTGCGCAATTCGCGCACATTTCCCGGCCAGGAGTACGCATTGAATTGGTTCAGCACAGCTTCGCTGACGGCGGCGACCTTGCGGGAATGCTTGGCGCTCATTTCCGAAAGCAGGACCTGCACCAGGTCGGGGATATCCTCCTTGTGTTCCCGCATGGGAGGCATGTGGATGTTGAACACGTTGAGCCGGTAATAAAGATCGCTGCGCAATTCCCCGCTGGCGACCGCTTCATCCGGAACTTTATTGGTCGCCGCCAGCACGCGCACATCCACCGAGGTTTCCACCTTGCTGCCAAGGCGGCGCAGCTTGTGGTCTTCGAGCACGCGAAGCAACTTGGCTTGAGTGCTCACCGGCATTTCGCCGATTTCATCGAGCAGGATAGTACCGCCTTCGGCCAGTTCAAAACAGCCGGTGCGCCGTTCGAGCGCTCCCGTGAAGGCACCTTTTTCGTGGCCGAAGATTTCACTTTCAATCAGGGTTTCAGGAATGGCGGCGCAGTTGATCGCGACAAACGGCCGGTCGCGTCGGGGGCTCAGTTGATGGACGGTGCGCGCCACCAGTTCCTTGCCGGTGCCGCTGGCCCCGGTAATCAGCACAGATGCCGTACTCGGAGCAACCAGCTCGATCAGCCGGAAAATCTCCTGCATCTTGCGTGAAGCGCCGCGAAGTTGGCCCAGAGACCCTGAATCCCGCAGTTTTCGCCGGGCACTCTCCAGTTCGGCGCGGGTTCCCAGCAGCGCCGCCGCATTCTGCAACATGGTGCGCAGCCGGTTCGTATCAATCGGCTTGGTGATGTAGTCGTATGCTCCCTGGCGCATGGCTTGCACCGCGCTATCGATACTGCCCTGCGCCGTCACGACAATCACGGCCATGGCTTGGGATTGCTCCGCCAATTTTTCGAGCAGTTCGATGCCTCCCATGCGCGGCATTTTCAGGTCGGTAACCACTATGGAGGGAGTCCATTGTGTGGCCTTCTCCAGGCCCTCCACCCCGTCCCGAGCAGTTTCCGCCCGATACCCCCATGACAATACCAACTCCGCCAGGCCGGTGCGTTCGTTCTCTTCGTCCTCTACGATCAGTATCTTTTCGTGGCTCATCTCTTAATATTTCTCGCCCGATGCGTCAGTTCCTGTCTCTTCCGAAGTTTCAAACCAAGACTACAACCATACGCGGCCACCTTCCCGCGGAGCAAGGTCCGGTGGCCACCAGTCCGGTGGCCACCAAACTCTTGACCGGTACCTTCTCCACGCATGCCGTTCGGCATGGTCATGTCAATTTGAGAACGATTCCTTGTTCCTGGTGCCGGAATAATCAATGCTTAGAAACGGTGTTACGTTTTAGTATTGCCGTGCGGTAGAATTGCAGGTTTTCTGATTGCAGTCAAAGTCGACTGGCTGCGCCATTTTGTCGGTCAGGTCACCGCTCAGACGCTGTGTGCACCGGAGCCAAGTCGAGTATTCATCGGAGGGCTAAAATGTCAGATCGTGAATCAAGCAAAGGCGTTATTGCATTCGGCCTGTTGATGTTTCTCGCAGTCTCGTTAATTTCAAGCCCAGCATTCGCGCAGAGCGACGCGAATCCCAAATGGGACCTGTTCGTGGGCTATCAATGGTTGCATCCAGGCGGCACGGTGCCTGCTGCCTTCAGCGATCCCAACAACCCAACGAGTTACAAAATACCTGACATGGACAAAGGATTTGGCGCCGCCGCCACCTACAATCTTGACGCCCACTGGGGAGCGGAATTTGACCTGGGTCACAATTGGGGAAACAGCAACTATGAAACTACCCTGTCGCTGGGACCGCGCTTGATGTGGCGTACCGACGCGGGTAACTATTTCTTGCATACTCTGATCACTCTGAATCGCGTAGGGGTGAACGGTCTCACCGCTAACAATGGAATCGGTACCATCCTGGGTGGCGGCGTTGATTTACCCATCCGGAAAAGTTTGGCGTGGCGAGTGTTTGAAGCTGACTATGATTTTGCGCGGCACAATTTCGCCGACTCCGCTGCCCCTCAGTTTCCAGATCTGCGACGCCCATCGTTTAACGGTGTCCGTTTGCGCACTGGACTTGTTTTCAGCTGGGGCGGCGCGCCCCCCGTTGCGCCGACTGCGAGTTGTTCGGTGCAGCCCAGTGAAGTGATGGTAGGGGAGCCAATCACGGCGACTGCGACAGCCAGCAATTTCGATCCCAAACACACGGTCAGTTATTCCTGGAGCGCGACCGGGGGCCAGGTCACTGGCAAAGACACGACTGCCCAGATCGACACCACGAACGCGGCTCCTGGCAGTTATACCCTCACCGCTCACGTGACTGACGCCAAAGCAAAGCACAACAACGAAGCCAGTTGCTCGGCCAACTTTACGGTGAAGCCGCTGCCTCCGAAGAATCCGCCGACCATGTCTCTCTCCGCAAGCCCAACCAGTGTGACGCCTGGTGGAACTGTGAATTTGTCGGCCAACTGCACCAGCCCGGATGGCGTTCCCGTCACGGTCTCCAGTTGGACTTCCAATGGAGGCACGGTCACCGGCACGGGCAGTTCCGCTACGCTGAGTACCGCGGACGCGAAACCGGGCTCAATTACGGTCAGCGCAACCTGTACCGACTCGCGCGGTCTGACCGGCCAAGCCTCGACCCAGGTGATGGTGGAAAATCCGCCGCCACCGCCGCCGAATCCGGAAATTGTTGAACTGGAATCGCGGCTTGCATTGCACAGTATCTATTTCCCGACGGCCATGCCGCCGGTCAAGACTCCCAACGCCGGTCTGCTTGCCAGCCAGCGTCAAACTCTGCTTGATCTTGCTACCGACTTCAAGAAATACCTGCAGAGCAAGCCGGAGGCGCACTTGATTCTCGAAGGCCACGCCGATATCCGTGGCACCGACGAATACAATCAGGCGCTGTCCGAGCGCCGTGTCAACCGCACGAAGAGCTTCCTGGTTGAGCAGGGAGTGCCCGAGGCCAACATCGACACCAAAGCCTACGGCAAGCAGCGCAACCTGACCGACGCCGAGGTGAAGGAGGCGGTGGAGAACAATCCTCAGGTCACTCCAGAAGAGAGGCAGAGATCTCTCAGGAACTTGAGGACGATCCGGATGGCGAGCAATCGCCGGGTGGACGTCACTTTGAGTACGACGGGCCAGTCGTCGGTTCGCCAGTTCCCGTTCAACGCCGCGGATGCCTTGACGCTGATCGGGGGCAGGGAAGGCGCGGCGAAGAAGAAGGCTGCTCCAAGAAAGACGGCGCCCAAAAAGACTGCGCCGAGAAAGAGCACGAAGAAGCCATAACGGCGCAGAGCTATGAGCTGGGAACATTCTCGCGGAGGACTCGGTAGAGTCCTCCGCGATTTCTTTTCACCCCTTTTGCTTTGCGCGATTGGTGTTACATGGGGACGCGGACATTGAGCCGAATGTTCCCGCGGGAACATTTGTGGTGGCAATAATGTATGTAGGCTTCGGTATCTACAATCCCGGCTAGACAGTAAGGTCTGCAGTGAGGAGAGACGAGACAGCGGGTGGCGAAAGTCCCCATCGATCAGCCGGCCTACCTTTGGTCACCCATCAGGAGGATGTCGGCCGCAGAGGTAGGCCAGCCCGGCTAGCGAGGGTCTGAAGCGTCGGCCGGGGAAACTGTTATAATTTTGTGGAGGATGATCCTTCCAGTGACGCCTTCAGACAACTTGCGACTTTCGAGGTACCAGAATCCGCGCTGGCGGGTCCTCGTGATCGTCCTGGCCATCTGCGGATTAACTGTCAGTTTGGCCACTCGTACTTTCCGCCTTACGCTCTCCCAGACGCATACGGCCCAGTCCGGTTCGGCACAAGCGACGCGACAGCACTTGGATCGTGATGCTGCTACGTGGGCGCCTCCTGTCCCAATCTTGACCGCGCTGCGGGCTCCAGTGTTCTATCCGCGTGTTACGCCAGCTGGGCCCCCATTACCCAGTGTTCATTTCGACGAAAGTCTCTCGAATCGTCCGCCTCCTTCCTGCTAGTTGTTTCCTTCCCTATTTGGCGGTTAACCAGGATCACGAACTCCATTTCCGTCATTGACTGAAGTGATGGTGCTCCATGCATCGGAGATTTCTAGAAAATCCCGGACACAATTAAGGTTGAACCGATGAACCGTAAGCAGAAGTTGGTAGGCATTGCGGTAGTCGCAGCGGCCGTGTGCCTGGTTGCGCTGCTGCGACGACCGGCGAAAACGGCGAAAGCCGATCCCCGCGAAGACACAGTGCTTCGTCCCGTTGCGGTGGCTCTGGTCGAGCGAAGACCGGTGGTGAACTCGCTCACTCTTTCGGGAGCATTCCGCCCCTACCAGCAAGTGGATGTTCACGCCAAAGTGGCGGGCTTCATCCGGAAGATTTACGTCGACGTAGGGGACCATGTGAAGGCGGGACAGGTGCTGGCGATCCTGGAGGTTCCCGAATTGAGCGCCCAAGTCGCGGGAGCGAAGGCGGAGATGCAACGTTACCGCGACGCAATTCGTCGTTCCGAAAGCGAAATTCAGCGCGCCGAATCCAACCACGCTGCTTACCACGCTGCCTACGGCCGGTTGAAACAGGCTTCCGAATCCCGTCCCGGCTTGATTGCAGAGCAAGAGCTGGACGATTCCATGGCAAAGGACAAAGAAACCTCGGCCCAGATCGAGAGCGCTCGCGCTGCGCTGGCCGAATCCGAGAGCCAACTGGTGTCAGCTCGAACCGACCTGGAGCGGTTGTCAGCTCTAGAAGCGTATTCCCACATCACGGCTCCGTTTGCCGGAGTTGTAACCAAGCGCTACGCGGACACAGGCGCGTTGATTCAAGCCGGTACCGCCTCGGAAACACAATCCATGCCGGTGGTGCAATTGGCGGAGTGGTCCCGATTGCGGCTGGTCGTACCCGTTCCGGAATCCGCCGTGCCTCAACTCCAGTTGGGAAGCGACGTGCAGGTTCATGTTTCTGCGATGAACCGGGATTTTGAAGGGCGCGTCGCTCGCTTTGCAGACGCGCTCAATGACGAAACCCGGACTATGCATACCGAGATCGACGTGGAAAATTCCGACGGCACGCTCAAGGAGGGCATGTACGCCGAGGCAAAGATCGTCCTGAAGCGGCAAAACAACGCGCTCACGATTCCGATTCAAGCTCTAGAGCGGAACAGTGGCGGCGGTACGGTTTTGATGGTTGATGCCCAGGGACGGGTGGAAGAACGACAGGTGAAATTGGGCGCCGAGTCCAGCGAGCGGGTCGAGATACTCGCAGGACTGGCGGAGAACGATCGAGTGATCATCGGCAATCGCGGCGAGCTTCGGCCCGGAGAAAAAGTGCG
>JAUTWY010000008.1 GCA_030838305.1 Acidobacteriaceae bacterium | reverse complement strand
GCGCAAGCCATTGAAATGGCACAGCGCGCCGAAGTGATTATTTATGCTATCTCCACCGATGATAGCGGGCTGATTCTGCGGGGCGACAAAGTTCTGGAACAACTGGCCGCAGCCACCGGCGGGCGCGCTTTTTTCCCCTTCAAGATGAAAGACAAGACCCGCTCCTTCGCAGCCATTGAAGACGAACTGCGCAGCCAGTACGTGGTTTCCTACAAGCCTGCGGACTTCGACGCTGATGGGCGATATCGGTCGATTGAAATTTCTTCGCTGAAGAAGGATCTGCAAGTGCGGGCTCGGAAAGGCTACTTCGCTCCGCAGCAGTAGGGGGCAGTTCTCGGTTTTCGGTTCTCCGTTTCAATTCTTCGTTCCACATCACTATTCCCAGTTCGAGCGCGTCGATGATTTGCGGGGCAAGCGAAGGGGATGGCCGCAGAAGCCGATGAATTGATTCGCAGAGGTACTACCTAGAGGGCATTGGGATCCTTCGGGTTAGCAGGAGACGAGTCTGAAACGTCGGCGTCCCTGACAATTACCTACCGGGCCTAAAACACGCGCAGCTTCTGTTGAGGGTGTTCCACCGCGCCAGGCTGGTCCCCCTTCCACCCATTGAGGAGTTTTGCGTGTAGTCGGCTGATTTCATCGGTTATGATGCCTCGTCGTCATAAGGAGCAAAGATGGGTCTGTTTCCTACGGATTCCGGGGCCCTCAGTTATTCGAACGTTGAGGGGACAAAACAGTGGTGGATCGACACGTTCGGTTGCAAGGCCGTGAGAGTTCCACAGGACTGGAACAATCGGCTAGCCTCAGATGTGGCGGTGACAAGGAGCCGACGATTCTGCTGAGCGCTCAATCGGAAGTGGAACAAGCTCGCCGCAACCGTCATCTCTTACGACAAGCTAAAGAAAGCCTACGAACATCTTTCTAGTCGCGTCGTCGCCGGACCCATCCAAGATGGGGGAGACATGCAGTTCTTTGAAATCCGCGACCCTGAAGGACACTTGGTCGAAATCTGCAAAGAACCGTAAAAGTCCATGCAACTGGATGGCTCAATGAGTACGAGACTCGCATCCAAACGTTTCCTCGATTTGTCCGCGGGATTACATGCTAACCGCTTCGCGGCAGGTATCCGATTACTGGCGATAAATCGCATTCCGCTCGCTGACACCCAGAGCCCGTACCGACGATTTGTCGGCCTTCCGATCCAAGCGATTTCCGGCAGATAAAAACGCGGAGCGATGATGTACTGACACCTTCGCAACCGATACAGCTCCTGTCTTTATTGGCTGTGGGCCGCACGGATGCAGCCGTGGCCTTCCGAACACGACCAGGGGCGACCTAGGGCTTGGGCTTTTCGGGCTTGGTTTTTGACGGTGAGGGGTGAGGATCGGGGACGGTCTGGGTTTTCTTGTCATTGAGGGAAAGGCCGAACGAGGGATGACTGAAGGTTCCGGAGATTCGCACGGGGACAATTTCTCCTTTTTTCTTTTTCTTGAAAAAAGGTTCCATCATCTTCAGGAAAAATGATTTGGTGCCGCTGGTGGTGTTGGATATTTTCGAGTCGACTTGCAATTGGCCGCGCAGATCTATCTTCTTGTTGAGCAGGTTGTAGGTGCCCTGCATGCGGGCGTCGGCGCCGGGAACGCCGAAGGAAAGATCGGTGAAGGTTGAGATTCCGTCATGAAGGTCCACGCGGCCGGTAAGGTCCGTGAGTACGGTTTCGGGATCGGGCGGATCTTTTTCTCCGCGCGCGCCGGCGCTTAGTTTGTTCACACCTTCCTGGGTGGAAGATTTGGAAAAAGTTCCGCCGGCAATTCCAAAGGTGCCGCGCAATTTTACTTTATTCAGAAATGGTTCTTTGCTCGGGGGGATCTCGGCGCGCGCTTGCAGCGTTATGCTGCCCGACATGGGCGGACGGTTGGCTTTCACAAACATCCGCAGAAGATCCTCGATGCGTGCGTTGCTGGAGCGCAGATCGATCACGGCTGTCTTGCCTTCTCCGTGATGTAGCTTGGCAATGCTGCCTTGGGCGACGATGTGCGTTTTCCAGAAGTCGACATCCACGCGTTGCAGAAATGTGTCGCCGTGCGTGCCATCGACGTAGGCGGTGAAATCGGTCGTGAGGTGCATGGGATGACGGCCCGACTTCACTTCAAAATCGGGCGTGTCCGTCTTGCCGGAGATATCGATGTGTTTGAGCGTGCCGCCAAACTTTCCCTGGGACGAGAGCATGCCCGCAATGCCGTGGTAGACGCCTAAATCAGCGTGCTCGAAGACGTAGTCGCCGGAGATTGGCGTTTCCCCGGGATTGCTCTTATTCCAGACACCGAACTTACCTTCCGTGCTGATTTCTCCCGGAGGTTCAGGATTGTGCACCTTCAAGCGGTAGGCGAGTGGGCCCTTCCATCCCACATCGCGCAAGGAGGCTTCGTGAACGTCGAAACGCAGAAGCGGTTTGTCCGGGGTATGGAAAGAAAACTCTACGACAGCGCCGTTGGCGACGATTTCGTCAATTGTAATGTTCGATGGCGTCGTGTGAAACGGCTTACTGCTGCCGAAAGCAGGAATGGTGATATGCATGCCTTCGGCGGTAATCCGGCTGATGTGTTTTGTGAGCAGTCCAAGGTAAGTGCCGCGGATTGTGACTTTTTCGATGGTGATGAGCGGGGTGGACACGGCGGGGTCGTGATTAAAAACGAGCCCCTCTACAACGCAACCGGGGAAAGGGAAGTAAGTCCGGTGAAAGGCGCGGACCTGTAACTGGCTGTCGCTGGCCTCCTGGAAATCTTGGAGCACGGGAGCTTGGGAGTAAGGCCATGCGCCGCTTGTTACCAACACGATTGCAAGCACCACTACGGAGGCCGTGACGATTAGGAGGATGGCCTTGCGCGAAAGTCTTCGCCCGGCATGTTGGTGCGCCTCGGATTTGCTGTGGGGCGGCGGGGGGGCGGTTGCGGAGGACATAAAGGTTGGAGGCTGAACCCGTGATCGAGGTTGCTGTTTAAAACTCTCGCAAACTCCAGCTGCGGGGTCCCACTACTCCTAGTAGTACGAAGCGGGTGGGCCTTTGTACTCCTGAATGGAATTGCCACCGTCAACGACGATCAGTTGGCCGGTGAGGTACGATGCGGATTCGGCAGCGAGAAATGCGATGGCGGCCGCGACTTCGTCTGGGCGGCCGGGACGGCCCACGGGAGTATTTTGACCCGCGATGATTTCGTGTTCGGTGGAGGACGCGGTTTCGATCCAGCCGGGCGCGACTGCGTTCACCGTGATTCCCTGGCGGGCGACTTCGAGCGCGAGACTGCGAGTCAGCCCGACCATGCCGGCTTTGGCCGCGCTGTAGACCGTCTCGCGAGGATTGCTCACGATTGGGCCGGTCACCGAAGAAACGTTTACGATGCGTCCATACTTTGCTGCGAGCATGAAGGGAAGAACGGCTTTCGTGATGTTGAAGGCTGTTTTGAGAGTGATGGCGATGCCGTAGTCCCACTCCAGTTCGGAGAGTTCGGCTAGAGGCAGCGAGGTGGTCTCAGTAGGATTGCTAACCTGGGTCATGCCAGCGTTGTTGACGAGGATGTCGAGACGGCCGTAGCGGGATAGAACTTCCTGCACCAGCGCCTTGGTGCGCGCGTGATCGCGCAAGTCCGCGGGAAGGCCGAAGACATCGGCGCCCGCTGCGGCGAGTTCATGGGCCCGCTCCTGGATTCTTTCTGTGGTGGAAGTGATGGCAATTTTCGTCCCTTGCTGCGCGAGCAAACGAGCAGTGGCGAAGCCTATTCCCTGCGGGCTGCCCGCGCCCGTGATGAGTGCGACTTTCCCAGAAAAATTCATCGATTCGCTTCACCAGTTTTTTGGATGACTGATTGTATCGAAGGCCGGACGATGCGGGGGTAATCGCCTACGAAAGCAACGGCGAATGGGTTTTACCATACTTGGTTCCTCCATGCGCCGACAGGCCTTGGGGCAACTGTTATGTTGGAGCTTGTTCGGTTTTCGTAACAAAAAGTAGACAGGTATATCGAGGTTCGCTGGTTCGTGTAAAAGTGTCGAACGTAGTCCCCTGCATATTTTGTAAATATACGCAGGCGGCCCGCAGAGGCGAATCGCGCAATGGGTTCGCATGTTACGGGTCGCTAGAAAATGCGACTAGCTTTGAGCTAGCACGTATCGTATCTTTCCCCAACTCGCGTATTTTCGCAAAGACTCGGGATAAGTTTTCGGGGCCAGGTGTCTGCAGATAATTAAAGAGTAGGGTCCAGCCGGCCGCTCCCCCAGCGCGGTTCACGCGTGGCATTTGGCCAGCGTTGCTAATGGTCCACTCCTGACGCTTGGCTGGAGAGATACCCATGCGAACCAGTCCAGCTTTAATCGCCATGGAAGCTCCCGCAGAAACTGCGGCCCACGGTGTAGATGAAATCATTCGCACTCTCATGGGATTGATCGAGGTTGTAAGCCGCGACCGGGAGCCGATGGAGCCTTCCGGAAACCACGCGGAAGAAGTATTGATTGATACCGAAGTGGATGGCGCCCGCTATCTGCTGGTGCGCATGCGGCGGCCCGGGTCGGGCCGCATTCAACTCAGCCCCCGAGAACAAGAAATTGTGCGCATGGTGGCCAAGGGGCATCCCAACAAAGTGATCGCCGACGTTCTCAACATCAGCTCATGGACCGTGTGCACGCATCTGCGGCGCATCTTTGCCAAGCTGGGAGTGGGTTCGCGAGCGGCGATGGTGGCTCAACTGCCTGAGTTGGGAGTGCTGGGATCGGAGCACCGCATCCCGTGCGATTCACCGATCAAACCTTTTCCGCATTGAGGTCACAGCCGGTATTCGGATTCAGGCACGAGCGGGGAAAAGTCTGGCTGGCCTGATGCAGTCGTGGAAAGCAACGCCTTCCTTCTTCTTCTCGTTGACTGCAAGTCCGCTTCCTGGCGTTGGGAACTGCGGCGGAGCAAGCGCATCGCGTTGCCACCCAGAACCAGCGCCTCCTGATCACGCGGTAAACCTAACAATCTTATTTTGTGAAGTTCCAAGCCAGGGTGTGTCCAGGGGCCGTCGGAGCCAAACAGCAGCTTGCGTGCGCCCGCACGCCGGATGGCTTGAACCAGATAATCGAACTGCCGGACGGCGGAGGTGTCGGCATAAACGTTGGGATAGCGCGCGATCTGATAGATCACCTGCTGATGAGCTTTCCAATCATCGGTGAAGCTGCCGAGGTGCGGGATGATGAAATTGACGTCGGGATATTCGGGAGCGAACATGTCGATGACTTCGGGACGGCTGACCACATCGACCAGGACGGGCAGGCGAAACGCTCTGGCTGTTTCGCAGACTTCGCGCGTGGGCATTGCATCAAAGCCATGCGCTTTAATGCCGCGGAAATTCCATTTTTCCACGGCCCGACCGATCATCTCGCGAATGCGTCCGGCGTCGCGGCGGGCGTGCACGAAGGCGAAGCCGATCAGGCGCTCAGGGGCTCGGGCGACAATGCGACCTAATTCCTCATTCGCCTGCGCGTAATTGCTGTGGAAGGCGGGGATGACGATGGTCTTATCGATGCCGGCCCCCCGGGCGCGGCGCAAATAGGATTTGAGAGGTGCGATGGTATTCCAGGGCGCGGTCATGCGGTCGCCTCGTCCGGCATGGCAGTGACAGTCGAGGATGGGATGATCTGCGATCTGTGAATTGAAGATCATGGGGTCCGCCATTGCATTTTTTTCTGGAGCGAGTGTGCGCTGCGTAGTTTTGCGGCGGCTGCCAAGTACCAAATGCTGGTCGCAATCGCTTTATAGAAGTTGGGGAGATGGAATTTCTCGTTGGGGCCGTGGATTTGGTCGTCAGGCAGGCCAAAACCCATGAGCACCGCTGGACAACCGAGGATCTGCTGAAACGTCTTCACCACGGGAATCGATCCTCCCGAACGGATGAAGACTGGCGGCGCCCCAAAACCTTTCTTATAGGCGAATGCCGCAGCTTTTAAAGCGGGATGACTGCGGTCCACCAGAGCTGGTTCGATGGGAGCGAAGGTATGAACCGAAGAATGCACGGCGCAGGGAGTGATTCGCGCGATGTGGTCGCGAAACAGTTGCGCTATTTTTTGTGGGTCTTGGTCGGGAACGAGACGAAAGCCGATTTTGGCAAGGGCACTGGCGGCGATAATAGTTTTAGAGCCGTGGCGGTAATGGCCGCCGGCCATACCATTTAAGGTTAGCGCCGGACGGATGGTCGTACGCTCATAAAGGCTGAAACCGGATTCTCCCCAGCCTTGTTCCAGTTGCGCATCCTGCAAGATGTCCTGGTCGGTGGGACCGGTGCGGGCCATGAAGGCGCGTTCTTTGTCGCTCCAGGGGCGCACGTCGTCGTAAAAACCGGGAATGGTGACCCGACCGTGCGCGTCGTGCAGGCTGGCGATGATCTCGCAGAGCGCTTGCACGGGATTGTGCACGGCTCCGCCGAAGTTGCCGGAGTGCAACTCGTGTCGCGGGCCCGTTATCTTTAGTTCGGCCCGCAAGCCGCCGCGCTGCGCATAGCTAATTGCTGGGCGATCGGGAGCGAGCATGCGAGTGTCGGAGATGACGGCGGCGTCGGCGCGCAGAGCACGCCTGTTACGACTAATGAATGATGTTAAGTGCGGGCTTCCGATCTCCTCCTCGCCTTCGAAGATGCACTTCACATTTATCGGAAGCGAGCGCTCGGTGCGCAACCAGGATTCGAGTGCCTTGACATGACAAAACAGCTGGCCTTTGTCATCGGCGGCCCCGCGGGCGTGGAGATTGCCGTTCTTGAGCGTTGGGGTGAACGGCGGAGTTTTCAATGC
>JAUTWY010000597.1 GCA_030838305.1 Acidobacteriaceae bacterium | reverse complement strand
GACTTCCGGCTGACTTATCTCTTTATCTCGCACGCAATGCCGGTGGTGCGCTATCTCTCGTCCCGCATCGCAGTCATGTATCGCGGCAAGATTGTGGACCTGGGGCCCACCGAACAGATCACGGAACGTCCGCAGCATCCCTACACGCGCAGTCTTCTTGAGGCCACGCCGGAAGTCGCCGTTTAGATGCCGTTTAGACAGCCATACCGACCCTTGCGTTCGAGCCGTTCGAGCCGCCGCGCTTGTCTCGCCGTCGCCATCCAGCTAGAATTCGTTCGCATCTCTGCAGGAGGCCGAACATGGCAGCTTCTCCGCTCCCTCCCTTAGCTCCTCCCGTGCCTATAACGGAGCCCGCTCGGCTCTCTGAGGGGGCACGCATCGTCAATACTTTCATTGCACCCTCGAAAACCTTCACAGATCTGCGCCGCACCGCAAGCTGGTGGGCTCCGTTTTTGCTCATGGTCATCGTCTCCACGGCGTTCGTCTATTCGGTGAGCACGAAAATCGGTTTCCGGAAAGTCACTGAGACCCAGGTGGAGATGTCTCCCAAGCAGTCCGCGCAATTAGATAATCTGCCGGCCGCTGAGCGGGAACGCCAGATGCAACAGAGGACGACAGGAACCCAGATTATCTCGTACATTGTCCCGCTGTTTATCCTGGTCTTCTGGCTGATCATCGCAACCGTGTTGTTTGCCACCTTCAAGTTCGCCGCGGGCGCGGACGTTTCTTTTAAAGTCTCATTTGCCATCGTGGTCTTTGCCGGCCTCCCCCAGGTGCTGAAGTCCCTGCTGGCCATGGTGGCGGTGCTGGCGGGCGCGAGTCCGGATTCGTTTTCCTTCCAGAATCCAATCGCAACCAATCCCGGCTATCTCTTAAATCCGGCGGATTCTGTCTTCCTGTACAGCCTGGCCTCCGCGCTCGACATTTTCATGATCTGGACTTTAGTCTTGACCGCTATCGGCTTTACTTGCGTGAGCAAAGTGAAACGAGGGACAGCATTCGCCATTGTTTTCGGCTGGTGGCTGATTATCACGCTGGTTGCGGCGGGATTGGCTGCCAGGTTCTCGTAGCGAACACGATTCCGTCAGTGGGCCGTTGATCCCAGTGATTCCGAGGTACGCACGTATTCACGCTCAGGAGGCTGACATGAGACGAACTGCTGTAGTTTTGTTTTTCGCCAATTTGCTGACGTCTGCGTTGGGACACGCGCAGGCTGCGGCCCCACCTCACTCCGCTGCTTCGACGGCAGCGCCGCAAACTCTCGCTCCCATAAAGAATCCAGTGACGACCGCCCTGGGCGTGCTGCTGCCGCGCTCGAGAAACAATATTCTCGGCGCAATTACCGCCATGCCCGCTGACAAGTTCAATTACAAGCCCACGCCCGATCAGATGACTTTCGCACATCTGGTCGTACATATTATGGGATCGAATAACTCGCTGTGCGCCAAAGTGGCCGATATCGCGGCCCCTAAAGTCGAAGAAGCCAAAGAAAGCGACAGCAAGGACAAACTGCTCGCCGCGGCCACCGCTTCCTTCGATTTTTGCGGCGAAGCGCTGGGCAAAATGGATGACTCCAAGCTGGGCGATACGATTGAACTCTTTGCTGGACGCCAAGGCCCGCGAGCTCTGGCCGCGTTGGCCCTGGCCAGTGGTTGGGCCGATCATTATGGAGCCGCCGCGATGTATTTGCGGTTGAACAATATTTTGCCGCCAACGGCGCAGCCGAAGAAATAAATAGTCCGTTCAATTAAGCGCTTTTAGGGCGTTGGAATATTTTGTGTCGTTCGGCTCCAATTGGCAGGCCTTCTGGTACGCCGCCTTCGCGTCGGTTGCTTTTCCGAGCCGTTGGTAAGCGATGCCCAGGTCATAGCAATAGACGGCCATCTTTGGATGATAGAGTACGGCATCGCCCAACCACCGGGCGGCCTGTTGGTTGCGGTTCGCTGTGAGGTCCTCGTAGCCCCATTTTCCTTCTTCATATCCCGCCTTTTCCGAGAGATTGATTTTGGGGCGTCCCCGAGTGGATCCCCACAAACCGAAGAGAAGAACCGCTCCAATGCCGGCTTCTACGAGTACGCGCCGTCGTGGCATCACAATGGCCGTCGCAGTGAGCGCGCCTAGAACCGCCCCGGCGCCGTGGGCAATGTTGCCCACCGAAAAAATATGCAGCACCGTCGTTACAATGCAGAAGAAAAACCACAAAACAAAGAGTTGAACGGTTCTCTCGTCGACGGCGTCTCGGAAGCGATCATCTCGCTTCGATAGGACCCATAGCAAACCAAAGAAACCATATACCACGCCGGAAAGGCCGACACCACCAAGCGCAAACGCAAACTCAAAGGAAGCCGACCCGAACGCCAACAGAATGATAAGGGCCGGCGTCCTTAGATGCCCGCATACCTGCTCGATAGAGTTCCGAAGACCCAGAACCAGTAAATGTTGAATGCCAGGTGCAGGATGTCGACGTGGGGAAAGATACTGGTAATTAGACGCCAAGTTTCTCCTCGGCGGATCATTGCCGTTTCGAATAACGGTGAAACGTCGACCTTGGACCACCAGGCGATTGTTACTGCAATCGCCAGAACCGATGTGCCAGCGATGACTGGATCATGCAGGGATTCTGTCCATTTGGGTGCAGCGCGCATCCTCCAAACGCTACCGTCCCGTAACCTGTGATGCAAGTTCCCACACGCTGACCCCCAAGCGATTCGGGATGAAGGATGAAAGGTCGCCTACTTGATTTGAACGAGTTCTTCCGTTTGGATTGCCTCGGAAATTGCCGGCGCCGCATGCTGCGGCGCTCGCCAGCCGTCGAAGACGGAAACCTGGTGTACGCACGAAACCGTGCAATGCGGCGCGCAGCCTTTTTCGGTGAGGTATTCACGGCGCATATCATCATGGGTGTAGGTCGCCAGCGGCACTCCCGGATAGCCGCGCTGCTGCGAGCAGTAGTGGACTAATCCGTCTTCGCAGATGTAGAGATACCGCGCCCCGGCGCGGCAGCGCCAATCATTCGGCAAGCCCTGGGCAATGTTGTCCTGGAAAGCGTTGATGCGGGTAAAGCTGCGCTTTCCCCACGATTTCATCTCGTCGTAAATGCGGCGCTCTGCCTCATTCAACGGCTGCACCTGGCCGCTCCCATCGTGAATAATGCCAATCGTCGAACTGAAGCCCAGTTCGAGCGCGCGCTTGCCAATGGTGAGGGCGTCCTGCGGATTCGAAATTCCGCCGCCCACCACGGAGTTGATGTTCACATGAAACTCCGCGTGTTCCGCCAGCAGTTGTAGCTTCTTATCCAGCACCTTCAGGCTCTTTTTCGATACCTCATCGGGATTCACGTTGTCGATGGAGATCTGCAGCCATTCCAGCCCAGCACGGTTCAGACGCTTGATGCGTTCCGCCACCAGAAAATATCCGTTGGTGATCAATCCGGCGATCATGCCGTTCGAGCGAATGCGGCGGATCACCTCGTCGAGGTCGGGATGCAACAACGGCTCCCCGCCGGAAATTGTGACCACGGCCGTGCCCAACGCTCCCAGCTTGTCGATGCGGCGGAACATTTCCTCCGTCGGCACCGGCTTCGAGAAATCGTCGAACTCGTTGCAGTACGTGCAGCTCAGATTGCAGCGGCGGACGGGAATAATGTGCGCCAACAGCGGATGATCCGTCGAGGCTAGAGCGTGCGCAGCCATCCGCGCTCCCCGCAGGTTGCGGTGCAGGGCTTTGGCGCGGCGGCGCAGGGATGTCAGGGCGGATGGCATGGACTGAATACTTCTATTACAGCACGGATACCGGGGTAAAAGCAGGCCTGGCACAGCGGTCGGCGAATTTGGCGGGGCGAATGGCGCATATGGGTCAGTGTGCGCAAGGCGCAATTCGCAATTCGCTTGCAAAACCGCCCCACGGCGATCATAATTTGCCGCCGAGGAGGTATTCAGCATGTTCCAAGCTTGGGGTATGTCTCTGATAGTTGCGCTGCTCGCCTTGAGCACCACTGACACGACGCAGCCTGACTGGGCGCTGAACGCGACCACGATCGAGGCCTGCAGTTGCCCGATGTTCTGCCAGTGCTACTTCAATCCGAAACCTGCCGCCCATCACGAACACGGCACGGCCGCCCACTATTGCCTATTCAACAACGCCTACAAAGTGAATCACGGACACTACGGCTCAACCAACCTGGACGGCGCGAAGTTCTGGATCACCGGGGACCTGGGCGGCGATTTTTCGCAGGGGAAAATGGACTGGGCGTTGGTTACATTTGACAAGGCCTCGAGTAAAGAACAGCAGGACGCCCTCGGTGCAATCATCCCCCATGTGTTCCCGGTAAAGTGGAACTCGCTCAAGACGACGGTGGGGAACATTGACACCTGGGAATTCAACAAAAATGAAGCGCACGCAACCATCGACGGCGGCAAGACCGCGGAGGTAAAGTTGCACCGCTTCCAGGGAAACTCCGACGACCCTGTGGTGATTCACAACCTGAAATACTGGGGCACGCCCCGGAACGACGGTTTCGTCATGATGCCGAATGACGTTGAAGCCTATAAAACGGGAGCCAAACCATTCGAGTTCAAGGGAACCAACGGGTTCATGATCACGATCGATATGGCCTCGACCGATGTGAAACCATAAACTTTACTAGAGGTTCGCCAAGCCTGGGCCGGGGAATCTCACGATTCTCCGGCCTTTTATCTCTTTATTCATCATTCATCTTTTGCGGAACTCCAGTCAATCACTGAAGCAACTCGTGCCCTGCTTCGCGCAGCAAGTCAAGTGCTTGGCAGGCGTGCTCTTGTGGGATGAGAATGTAGTCGGTGTCGTAGGTCGCGACGGCAAAGATGGGCACGCCGTTGTTTGACAGCGGCTGGATGAAGGAGAGTAGCACTCCGGTTTGGGAAAAGGGAAAGGGGCCTTCGAGCTTCAGGCAGATCCATCGCAGGCCGGGAGCGACGTCGTTCGGAACACTTCCCGCCGCGCAGACAATCGAGAGTTCGTCGGCGGTCCGGGCGATAGAAGTGAAATTACCCGGAGCGGCCCACTCAGGGATTGCCGCATCCGGGGCTAGTCGCACAATGGCGTAGAGCCCGGAGAGTTGGCGAAACTTTAGCCGGTGGCGACTTGGTTTTGTCTCGTTAGACCCCATGGTCGAATTGGATGAAAGCCGGCCCGACGCGGCAGCGCAAACTCAAGCCCGACCCTTCGACGGGGGGGGGTGATCGGGCATTTGGATCCGCCGGCTTTCTCCAGAATTCGTGCGCAAGGCCGGGCAGGTTCGCCGTCAGCAATCGCGCAACCCTACGATGCCGGCAGGCCTCTCAAGGATTGAGTCTACGGTACCGTTTCAAGGATTCTAAAGGGAAAACTTCAGAAATTCGGCAGCCGAACGCTGCCCCGTCACCTTACAACTTCGCCAACTCATAAGCCTGAGCAAGCCTGAACACGAGGTCTTCCCGCCAGTGCGCGCCCGCGATCTGCAAACCTATCGGCAGGCCGCTTTTCGTAAAGCCGCAGGGCACTGAAATTGCCGGCAGTCCCCACACATTGAAGGGCCGCGTATTGCGCAGCAACGCAAGTTCCGCCGGCCTTAGCGCGGCAGAATCCTTTTTCAAATCGGCAATGGCCGGTGCCGGCATGGGCATCGTCGGGGTGACCAGCAAATCCACGTCGGCGAAGAAATCTTGAGCCTTACGACGTTCCAGATCCAACTCGCGGCGGCGATGAATGTATTGCGCCGTTGAAATGTTCTCTCCAGAGCGAATGCGCCTTAGCGTTTCCGGTTGATAGAGCTCAGGCTTCCGGGCAACATTCTCGGCATGATAGGCAAATGACTCGGCGGCCTGCACGGTTCGGTCCGCCGGTGCCTCGATATGCACTTCCCGAACATCGGCCACCAGTTTCCCGATAACAACCAGAGCCTGCTCTACAACCACGCGCACTTCCTCATTAAGATCATCATAGAAATGCTTTCGCGGAACGCCCACGCGAAGATTCTTCACCCCGTCGAGGAGAGCAGAAGCGTAGTCGGTCACAGGAACGTCGGCGCTGCCTGGATCGAGCGGATCGTATCCCGCGATGGCCTGCAGTACGATGGCCGCATCACTGACGGTCGCGGCCAGCGGCCCAACGTGGTCGAGCGACCAGGAAAGGGGAATCACGCCTCGCGCTGACACGCGGCCATACGTTGGCTTGATCCCGACGCACCCGCACAGCGCCGCCGGTTCGCGAATGGAGCCCGCCGTGTCGGTCCCAATCGCGGCATAACAAAGTCCAGCGGCCACGGCTGCTGCCGATCCTCCCGACGAGCCTCCCGCGATATGCCCTTCGTCCCTCGGATTGCGAACGTCACCGAAGAAACTGACCAGCGAACTCCCGCCATACGCGAACTCGTGGAGATTGTTCTTGCCCAGAATCACCGCGCCCGCCTGGCGCAGTCGCCGCACCACCTCCGCATCTTCAGTCGGCACGCGATGCTCGAAAAGAGCACTGCCAGCGGTGGTGCGGGTTCCCGCGGTATCGATGATGTCTTTTAACGCAATAGGGATCCCGTGCAACGGCCCACGCCACTCCCCGCGCGCGATTTCCGTTTCCGCCACTCCTGCCTCCGCCAGCGCAGAATCGGCCGATATCGTGATGAATGCATTCAGTGTTGGACTAAGTTTCTCGATACGATCCAGGCAAGCCCGCGTCAACTCGAGCGGAGAGACTTCTTTCCGCTTCAGGCGCGCGGCAAGCTCGACGATTGTTTCGATAGGCATTGGCGGTCTTCATTCTAGTAGACAACTATTAACCCCGAAGGATACGAAGGGAATCAACGAACTTACTTCGTGAACCCTCGTGTCCTTCGTGATCTTTCGTGATCTAAATCTACTGATTTGGACTCTCCAGAAAAAAGCAACCACCAGCCCGGGCCTATAATCAAAAAGTCTGCCCGCACCGGAGGCTCCAAAAAAATGGCGGAATTGACGATCGCCCCAGTGGCAATTCACGGTTTCTTTGTCGATGGCCGTTGGCTCGAAGATGGCGACATCGTCGACATCCGCTCTCCCATCGATGGTAGCGTGGTGGGGCGCGTCGTGCAGGCACGCCACGAGCACGCTGAAGCCGCGATCGCGGCCTCGGTAAAAGCATTCGGCACCACCCGGCGCCTGCCCGCTTTCGAGCGCCAGCGCGTGCTGCGGCGCGTAGCGCAGCAGATTGCCGAGCGTCGCGACGAATTTTCCCGCACCCTCGCACAAGAAGCTGGCAAACCCATCAAGCTGGCCCGCATTGAAGTGGACCGCGCGGTTTTCATCTTCAACGTCGCTGCCGAAGAGACCACGCGCATTTACGGCGAATATCTTCCCCTCGACTGGCAGGAGTTCACCGCCGGACGCTGGGGAATCGTGAAACGCTTTCCACTCGGCCCCATCGCCGGGATTACTCCTTTCAATTTCCCACTGAACCTGGTCGCGCACAAAGTCGCTCCGGCCATCGCGGCGGGATGCTCCATGGTGCTGAAGCCCGCGCCGCAAACTCCACTGTGCTCACTGTTGCTGGCGGAATGCGTGCAGCAGGCCGGATGGCCCGATGGCGGCCTCAACGTGCTGCCACTTTCCAACGATGACGCCAGCCTGCTGGTCACCGACGAGCGCATCAAGCTGATCAGCTTCACCGGCAGCGTGCCCGTGGGCTGGGACATCAAACGCCGCGCAGGAAAAAAGAAAGTCGCGCTCGAACTGGGGGGTAACGCTGGCGCCATCGTGCACAGCGACGCCGACCTTTCCTACGCGGCCGAGCGCTGCACCGCCGGCGGCTTCGGCTATTCCGGACAGACCTGCATTTCCGTGCAGCGCATTCTGGTCGAGCATTCGGTCTATGGCAAATTCACTGATCTTTTTGTTGAGGGAGTCAAAAAGCTGAAAACCGGCGATCCGATGGATGAATCGACCGATCTGGGTCCGCTGATCCGAGAGAGCGACGCCATGCGGGTCACTAACTGGGTTGAAGAAGCGGTTCGTTCTGGCGCACGCCTTTTGTGTGGTGGAGGCCGAAAAGGCTCGATTGTCGAGCCCACGGTGCTGACCGGCACGAAGCCCGAAATGAAAGTGAACTGTCAGGAAATTTTCGGCCCGGTGGTGAGCGTCGAGCCTTACCATAACTTTGACGAAGCACTGCGCCGCATCAATAACTCCAACTATGGCCTGCAGGCGGGGTTGTTCACTCGCGACGTCAAACTGCTCTTCCAGGCTTATGACGAATTAGAGGTAGGCGCTCTGGTGGCCGGCGATATTCCTTCGTTCCGCATCGACCAGATGCCCTACGGCGGCGTAAAAGATTCCGGCCTCGGCCGCGAAGGCCTGCGCTACGCCATCGAGGAAATGACCGAGCCGAAACTGCTGGTAATGAATTTGCGCTGAAGACGTAGCGACTCCGTGCGGTCGCATACAGAACCAACTCTAGTTTGAGCAGAATTCGATTTCAGAAACTTTTCCAGCGTGCGAGGCAAAAATGCGCGACAACTCCGTGCGAAATATTTATAATCTCCTGTTCTCATAGCTGGCGCAAAAGCTTCTGTGGCTCTCTTCTTTTGTGCCGTAACCATTAGGTTTCCAAATCGGGACCTGTCGAGTCTCGTTCGTATTTTCTGGTACGTATTTTCGAAATTTAGTACGCGAGCATGCCGCAGATTTTTCATCGCAGCACGAATACTCTCTCCCGGGCTACGATTTTTGGCGCGGTGTTCGTAATTGCCGCGCTCGGCTGGGTCGCGATGGAGATTCAGCGCTCCCCTTACGTTACCTATGCTGGAGTCCGCCGGCCGCAGCCTGTGCCCTTCAGCCATCAGCATCACGTCTCCGGACTCGGCATCGACTGCCGCTACTGCCATACCTCGGTCGAAACCTCAAGCTTCGCCGGCATACCGCCCACCAAGACCTGCATGAACTGCCACTCGCAGATCTGGACCAACGCTCAGTTGCTGGAGCCAGTCCGCGCCAGCTACCGCTCCGGCGAGTCGCTGCAATGGACGCGGGTGAACCAGCTTCCCGACTTCGTGTTTTTCAATCACAGCATTCATATCAATAAGGGCGTGGGCTGCAACACCTGCCACGGCCCCGTAGACCAGATGCCGCTCATGTATCAGGAAGCCACGCTGCAGATGGAGTGGTGCTTGGACTGCCACCGCGCGCCGGAAAAGAATCTGCGTCCACGCGATCAGGTATTCAACATGCGCTACCAGCAACCTACAGGCGCAAGCCCCGTAGTGGTGGATGGTGAGAGCTTCACCGAGCAACTAGATCTGGGTTCGGCTCTGGTAAAAAAGTACAACGTGCGAAGCGTGAAGGACATCACAAGTTGCAACACGTGCCATCGATGAAATTAGTAGCTGTCGTGATCAAAACAGCCGCGAAGCGGCGAAAGAATGCAGCCCACGGCGCAAGCCGTGGGTAGAATTCGAAATGTTTGAACCAGCCCCTAAGGGGCGAAAGAAACCGCGTCGAAACATGGACGATCAGCACAAGCCCGGGTCGCTCGAAACAAAGCGAGAAGATGTTTGCCCCACCAAAAAAGGCAGACTCGACCTCGACTCCCTCCGCACGCAGATCAACGAGGCGAACGAGAAGGCCGGCCCGGAATACTGGCGCAGCCTCGAAGAACTGGCTGGCAGTCCCGCTTTCCAGGAGGCGCTGCACCGCGAATTCCCGAAAGGTGCGTCCGAGTGGGTCGATTCCGTCTCGCGGCGCGGCTTCCTCAAAGTCATGGGCGCATCCATGGCGCTCGCAGGAATGACGGGATGCGTGCGCCTGCCGCTCGAACCCATCGTTCCCTACGTTCGTCAGCCTGAGGACGTGATTCCCGGCCGCCCGCAGTTCTACGCCACGGCCATGACGCTCGGGGGATATGCCAGCCCAATCCTGGTCGAGAGCCACCTGGGGCGGCCAACAAAAATCGAGGGCAACGATCAGCATCCCGCGTCGCTCGGCGGCACCGACATTTTTGCGCAAGCGTCGATTCTCGGCATGTACGATCCCGACCGCTCGCAGAGCGTGATGTCGATGGGCGACCAGCGCTCCTGGCAATCGTTCCTGACTGCGATTCGCGGGCCGCTCAGCGCGCAGAAGGCGCTGCAGGGAGCGGGAATCCGCATTCTCACGCCCACAATTTCTTCGCCCACGCTCGCCGACCGACTGCGTAACTTCCTGAAGATTTATCCGCAGGCCAAGTGGCATGTGTACGAGCCCCTCCATCGCGACACCGTGCTCGAAGGCGCGAAGCTGGCCTTCGGCCAGCCGGTCGAGACCCGTTACGATTTTGAAAAGGCCGACGTAATCGTCTCGCTCGACGCCGATTTTCTGTATGCGGGTTTCCCGGGAAATGTCCGCTACATCCGCGACTTCGCGAAGCGCCGCAGCCAGCCGCTGTTTGATTCCGACAGGTTAGAGGACCGGTCGTCGCACAACGAAATGAACCGGCTGTACGTGATCGAAAGCACGCCGACTACGACGGGAGCGAAGGCGGATCATCGGCTGCCGTCGGGCGCCACTTGGATTGGAGGACTTGCGGCCTCTTTAGCTGGGCTGGTTGAAGCAAGAGCCGCCGATTTTATCCCCAGGGGCGGGGAAGCAGAAGCAGGCAAGTTCCTTCAAGCTCTGGTCGTGGATCTGCAAGAGCATCGAGGATCGTGCTTGGTTGTGGTGGGCGATCAACAGCCGCCAGCGGTCCATGCACTAGGGCATGCGTTGAATGCGAAACTGGGCAATGTCGGCAAAACGGTGTTCTATACCGACCCGGTGGATGCGAACCCGGTGAATCAGGCGGAGTCGATCAAGGATCTAGTCTCTGATATCAATGCCGGCAAGGTTGACGCGCTTGTGATTCTCGGCGGCAATCCGGCCTATGATGCTCCCGCCGATCTCGACTTCGCCAACGTCCTGAAGAACGGCAGGATTCCCCTGCGAGTCCACCTCGGTCTTTATCAAAACGAAACCGCGGAACTTTGCCAGTGGCACGTCAATCAAGCCCACGAACTCGAAGCCTGGGGCGACGCTCGCGCCTACGACGGAACGGTAAGCATAATTCAGCCGCTGATTGCTCCGCTCTACAACGGCAAGAGCGCTCTGGAATTCGTCGCGCTCCTGTCCGGACAAGCCGATGCCAGCGGTTACGACCTGACGCGCTCGTACTGGCAGAAGCAGCATGCTGACGCTGACTTCGAGCAATTCTGGCGCAAGTCCCTGCACGATGGCTGGATTGAAGGCACGGCCTTTGAGCCGAAATCCGTCACGGCGAAGGCGGCAAATTTCACGCCGGCCTCGACCGATACAACTGGCAACCCCATCGAGCTCAACATCCGCCGCGACCCCACGATCTACGACGGCCAATTCTCCAACAACGGCTGGCTGCAAGAACTCCCCAAGCCGATGACCAAGCTCACCTGGGACAACGCTGTACTCATGGGCCCCAAGATGGCGGAGCGGCTGCAAATCAAAGTGGAAGACGTGGTTGAGTTGGAATTAAATGGCAAGAAAGTTACCGGCCCAGTCTGGATTCAAGCCGGCCATCCCGACAACTCTGTCACCGTGACGTTAGGCTACGGCCGCCGCCGCGCCGGCCGCGTTGGCACTGCCCAAGGCTTTGACGCCTATGCGCTGCGCACCAGCGCCGCACCATGGATCGCCACCGGCCTCCAAATCCGCAAGACCGGCGACACTTACAAGCTGGCATCCACGCAGGGCTACCAGAGCATGGACACGCCCGATGGCGGCCATCGTCCCCTGGTCCGCGAGACTACGCTTGAGGAATACCGAAAAAAGCCAAACTTCGCGCGGGAAGAAGAGCCCGCGCCCGGGCTCACGCTCTACCAGCCTTATCCCTACAAAGAAGAAGACTACGCGTGGGGCATGGCGATCGATCTGAACTCCTGCGTGGGCTGCAACAACTGCATGCTGGCCTGCCAGTCGGAGAACAACATCGCGGTGGTCGGCAAAGAGCAGGCCGTCATCGGCCGCCACATGCACTGGATTCGCGTTGACGCCTACTACCAGGGCGACCGCGACAATCCCAAAGCGTTTTTCCAGCCCGTACCGTGCATGCAATGCGAGAACGCCCCCTGCGAAGTGGTGTGCCCGGTAGGCGCGACCAACCACTCCAGCGAAGGCTTGAATGATATGGTCTACAACCGCTGCGTGGGGACGCGCTATTGCTCGAACAATTGTCCTTATAAGGTGCGGCGCTTCAACTTCCTGCTCTTCCAGGATTGGGAGACGCCGCAATACAAGATGATGCGCAATCCTGACGTCAGCGTGCGCAGCCGCGGCGTGATGGAAAAATGCACCTACTGCGTGCAACGCATCAACGAGCGCCGCATCGACGCCGAGCGCGAGGACCGCAAGATTAACGACAGCAATCACGAGGACGAGTTGAAAACCGCGTGCCAGCAGTCCTGCCCCGCGGGCGCAATTATTTTCGGAAATATGAATGATCCGAACAGCAAAGTTTCAAAATTGAAAGCGCAATCCCGCAATTACAGTTTGCTGGGCGAATTGAACACTCGCCCGCGCACCACGTACCTTGCGGAAGTCAGCAATCCGAATCCGGAGCTGAAGTCGTGACAAGGCGCAGCGCCTGAGGGCGCGAATCGTAACCGTGGCGGTTGCGGTATGCCTGAAGGCGTACGCTGATACGAACCATTGCGGAGTCAGATGTCGGGGGGAATGACGAGATTCGTATGAGGGCACGGCTTTCGCCGTTCCGAAAGAGCCGAGCGAAGAACGGGGCTTTAGCCCCTGACGGAATTCATGGATGAGCAATACAAAATGACGGTCGACGCGGAACGGGCTCCCGTGATCGAGCCCGGCTACACCTTCGGCACAGTCACCGAAAAGATCAGCGCAATCGTGCTGACGCGCCCCGCCTCGAACGGCTGGTTCCTGGGCTTCGGCATCGCCTTCATGCTCACCATGATGATGCTCTACGCCATCGGTTACCTGTTTCTGAAAGGCATCGGGATCTGGGGTGTGACTATCCCCATCGGCTGGGGCTTCGCCATCGTCAACTTCGTCTGGTGGATCGGAATCGGCCACGCCGGCACACTCATCTCTGCCATCCTTCTTTTGCTGCGGCAGTCGTGGCGCAATTCGATCAACCGCTTCGCCGAGGCCATGACGCTGTTCGCCGTGGCCTGTGCGGGAATCTTCCCCGCCATCCACGTCGGGCGTCCGTGGCTTGCATACTGGCTGTTCCCCTATCCCAGCACGATGGGCGTGTGGCCGCAATTCCGCAGCCCGCTCATATGGGACGTTTTCGCGGTCTCCACCTACGCCACCATCTCCGCGCTGTTCTGGTTCATCGGCCTGATTCCCGACATGGCGACGCTGCGGGATCGCGCCACCCATCCGGCCGCGAGAATCATCTACGGCATGCTCTCGATGGGCTGGCGCGGATCGGCACGGCACTGGCATCGTTACGAAACCGCATACCTTCTGCTCGCCGGATTAGCCACTCCGCTCGTGCTCTCCGTACACACGGTTGTGAGCTTCGACTTCGCCGTCGGCATCGTCCCCGGCTGGCACACGACTATCTTCCCGCCCTACTTCGTTGCCGGCGCCATCTATTCCGGATTCGCCATGGTGCTTATGCTCGCGATTCCCATCCGCAAAATTTATGGCCTGGAGGATTTCATCACCGAGCGCCACCTGCAG
Source organism: Acidobacteriaceae bacterium (assembly GCA_030838305.1). Lineage (GTDB taxonomy): Bacteria > Acidobacteriota > Terriglobia > Terriglobales > Acidobacteriaceae > Sulfotelmatobacter. The sequence goes on along the minus strand of JAUTWY010000597.1, from coordinate 6,969 downwards.
AACTCCGCAAAAGTGATGCTCGCGACCGGGCTGATCGTCGCTTACGGTTACGGTATTGAGGCCTTCATGGGCTGGTACAGCGGCGACCGCTACGACGCGTTTACCATTTGGAATCGCCTGCATGGACCTTACGCTGTTCCGTACTGGGCTCTGCTGATCTGCAACATCTTCATCCCGCAGGTGCTGTGGGTTCGCAAGCTTCGCACCAGCCCGGTGGCGCTGTTCTTTGTATCCGGCGTGATCCTCATCGGCATGTGGCTGGAGCGCTTCATCATCGTCGTCGTCAGCCTGCACCGCGACTTCCTTACCTCTTCGTGGGGAATGTATTACCCCACGCGCTGGGACTGGATGACCTACATCGGCACCATCGGAATGTTCCTGGCGGCCATGTTCCTGTTCCTGCGGCTTCTGCCGGCGATCTCCATTTTTGAAATGCGCACCCTGCTGCCGGAAGCGGAGGTCAAAGGCGAATGAAGCGCGAGCGCATTTACGGAATCATGGCGGAGTTTGATTCGCCCACCGCGTTAGTCGAAGCGGCGCGACTTACCCATCAGGCCGGTTACAACAAAATCGACGCCTATAGTCCGTTTCCCATCGAAGGCCTGGCCGAAGAAATTGGTTTTCATCGCGACGAAGTTCCGTTGGTGGTCTTAATCGGCGGCATCGTCGGAGGACTCACCGGCTACCTGATGCAGTACTGGATGTCGGCGGTCGCCTATCCCCTTAACATCGGCGGCAAGCCTGCGCATTCCTGGCCCGCATTCATCGTCATCACCTTTGAGATGACCATTCTTTTTGCCGGCGTCTCGGCGGTTCTCGGCATGCTCGCGCTGAATGGGCTGCCGATGCCGTATCACCCGGTGTTCAACGTTCCGCGTTTTGCCTTGGCCTCGAAAGACCGCTTCTTCCTGATCGTGTTTTCCTCCGACCAGAAATACGATCCCGCGGGCACGCGAGATTTTCTCGCTGGCTTGCACCCACGCTCGCTTTCGGAGGTGCCCAGCTAACATGCTGTATTTCCGTCAAAATGCGTCCATCTCGTTCATCGCTGGGTGCCCCATTCTTGCGCGTTCTGTGCGCAAGAATGGGATTCCATGGACGCGTGCGGCTTGGAGGTTTACGGCGCTTGCGATTCTGACAACGACGGTCGTTTTGTCCTCCGCCTGCCGCATCGACATGCACGTCCAGCCCAGACAGAATCCGCTTTCCCGCAGCGACTTCTTCGCCGACCAACGCTCCGAGCGTCCGCCCGTTGAAGGCACCGTGGCGCGCGGTCAATTGCACGAGGACACATATTTCTATACCGGCAAAGCCGGAAGCAGTCCCGGCGACTACATGCCGTTTCCCGTGACCAAAGAAGTTCTCGAACGCGGACGCGAGCGCTACAACATTTATTGCGCTCCCTGCCACTCGCGCGTGGGCGACGGCAACGGCTTTATCCCGTCGCGCGGTTTCGCGCGCAAGCCGCCGTCTTTCCACGACCAGCGGCTGCAGAAAGCGCCGCTCGGGTATTTCTACGATGTGATGAGCAACGGCTTTGGCATCATGCCCGACTACGCTTCGCAGATTTCTGCGATGGACCGCTGGAAGGTTGTGGCATATATTCGCGCGCTGCAATTGAGCCAGAATGCGACCCGCGCCGACGTTCCCTCCGGCCAGGCCGTGCCGTCGGAGCCGCCGCAGTTTCGCGGCCAGCCGGGATCGGGAGCTACGCTGCCTGGAATCGGTTCTGCGAGCGCTTCGCACTCCGAGGAACACAAATGAGCGCCGCAACTCCACATCTCGATTTGACGACGCCTGAGGTGGTAAGAAAGATTTCTCAGCGCTCGCTTGTCATCGGCGCGGTTTTTGCCGTGATCTCCGCCGTGCTGGCTTTTATCCGCCCCGACGAGTTCTACCGTGCCTACCTGCTCGGCTTCATGTGCTGGCTGGGTGTTGCGCTGGGCTCCATGGCGATTCTGATGATCCGTCACCTCACCGGCGGCGGCTGGGGCACGGTGATTCGCCGCATTCTGGGCGCGGCCATGCGCACGCTGCCGTTGCTGGCGGTTCTGTTCATTCCCGTTATTCTTGGAATCCGCCACCTGTATCTCTGGGCGCAGCCGCTTTCCAATATCGAAGACAAACATCTGCGCGAACATCTCGAGCAGATCACGCAGACTTATCTCACCGTCAACGGTTTCATCATTCGCGCGATATTTTATTTTGCCGTGTGGAACGTTCTGTCGTTTCTTCTGTCGAAGTGGTCGCGGGAGACGGATCGCCCCAACGCCCCCGACAACAGCGGACGTTTCAAAGCAGTCAGCGGCCCAGGACTGATCCTCTACGGTTTCACCATCTCCTTCGCCGCCATCGACTGGATCATGTCGCTCGATCCCAGCTGGATCTCGACCATCTTCGGCCTGATCATCCTGATCGGCGAGGTGCTCTCGGCGATGTGCTTCGCGGTGGTCGTTGAGCGCATCCTCTTCAACTACAAACCGATGTCGGAGATGCTCACCCCGGACTTCGTGCACGACCATGGCAAATGGATGCTGGCCTTCACCATGGTCTGGGCCTACTTTAACTTTTCACAGTGGCTCATCATCTGGGCGGGTAACCTGCCGTCGGAAATCACTTTCTATCTGCGGCGTTTGAACGGCGGCTGGATGTCGATCGGGTTGATTTTGATTTTCCTTGGATTTGTCGTTCCTTTCGCCACCCTGCTCTCGCGGCCTTTCAAGCGCGACATTCGCCGCCTGGTATGGCTTGCAGTCTGGCTGCTGGTGATCCGCTACCTCGATCTTTTCTGGATCATCGAGCCTAATTTTTCCCGAACTTTGGTCGTGACGATCGCCGACATCGTCGTGCCCGTCGCTATCGGCGGAATCTGGCTTTGGTATTTTTTCCGTAACCTGGCTGCGCTACCGCTTTTGCCGGCCTACGACCAGGATGCCCACGAGGTTCTGCAGCCGGCGCACGAAACGCACGCATAACGCGTATACGCAACGAAGATGACTGACCAGATAAAACACGAGAGCACAAACGGGCACGGAAGCTACGAGCCCCAGGACCTGCGCCCTTCCGGCATTCTCTATTTTCTGCTCGGTCTGGCTGTGGCAACGCTGCTCTGCATCCTCGGGCTCCGGGCACTCTTCGCGGTTCTTGAGCATCGCGAAAAAGCGTCGCAGCCTTCGGTGAATCCGTTGGTCGCCAACCTTCCAACGGACACGCGCCGGGTCGCTCCTGGATATCCGCAAAGCGCCTTTCCCAATCCGAAACTGGAGGAAGACGAGCGTGGCCAACTGAACGATATCCGGAGGAACGAAGAAAGAACGCTTTACACCTATGGTTGGGTGGACGAAAAAGCTGGTACGGTCCATATCCCAATCGAACGTGCCATGGATCTGTTAGTGCAGCGAGGCCTTCCGGTCCGGGCGCAAGGCGCGGCTAATGAGAGCGCTGCCCCAACCTCAGGGACGAGCCAGAAGGCAAGCAAAACTGAAACAGGTAAGAAGGGTACAAAGAAGTGATCTGCCAGAATAACAATTGGACTTTCGTCGCCCTCGCACTCGCGATGCTGGTAAGTTCCGGATCCGCGCAGATGAATAACGGGGTCATGTCCCCGCCCGCGAACACGCGCCCGCCGCGCCTTGAAAACGTCGGCATCGAGCAGCACCTCGACGCGCAAGTCCCGCCGGATCTGATCTTCCGTGACGACACCGGCAACGCAGTGAAGCTCGGCGATTATTTTGGGCACAAGCCTTTAATCTTGAATTTGGTTTATTACAACTGCACCATGCTGTGCGGTGAAGCCTTGGCCGGACTCTCAAGCGCCATGCGCCTGGTGAAATTCGACGTAGGGAATGAGTTCGACGTAGTCACGGTCAGCTTTGATCCCCGCGAGACTCCAGAGATGGCCGCCGCCAAAAAGAAAGACTACGTACGCCGTTACGGGCGCGCCAATGCCGCCGCCGGCTGGCATTTCCTCACCGGGCAGTCAGATGCGATCAATGCGCTCACCCAAGTGGTTGGCTTTCAATATCAGTTCGACGCCAAAAGCAATCAATACGCGCATGCCACCGCCATTATGGTGCTCACGCCCGAAGGCCGCATCTCACGCTATTTTTACGGAGTCGACTTTCCGCCGAAAGATTTGCGCATGGGACTGGTAGAAGCTTCGCAGGGAAAAATCGGCAACGCCGTCGACGCTGTGCTGCTCTATTGCTATCACTACAATCCTGAAACCGGAAAATATGGCGCCCTGGTGGGTAACATCCTGCGGTTGGCGGCAGCCGCAACCATTCTTCTGCTGGGCAGTTTGATTTTTATCTTGTGGAGGCTAGATCGCTCGGTGACCCGGAAGACGGCAACGAAGACACGGTATGCTCAATAATTTTCCATTATGGCCGCAGCAGGCTTCCACCATGGCGCGCAATGTGGATGCTCTTTACATCTTCCTGCTGATCGTCTGCGGGATGATGACTCTGCTGATTTTTGTCTGCCTCGTTTATTTCGCCGCGCGCTTCCGTCACCGTCCGGGCGTACGCGCCGAGCAGATTGAAGGCTCCACTCCCCTTGAAATCACCTGGAGCACAATTCCTTTTGTCATCTTCATGGTTATCTTTGCCTGGGGAGCGGTGGTGTACTTCAAAGAGCGCACTCCTCCGGCTGACGCAACCGAAGTATATGTCGTCGCTAAACAGTGGATGTGGAAAGTTGAACACGCCGAAGGCCAGCGGGAGATCAACGAACTGCATGTCCCCGTAGGCCGTGACGTCAGACTCATTATGACCTCGCAGGATGTGATTCACAGCTTCTACATTCCCGCCTTCCGCATCAAGCAGGATGTGCTCCCCGGCCGCTATACGGTGGAATGGTTCCGCGCCACCAAGCCCGGCGTCTATCACTTATTCTGTGCGGAGTATTGCGGCACTCAGCACTCCGGAATGGTCGGCGACATCGTAGTCCAGGAACCCGCGCAGTATGAAGCATGGATGAACGGAGGATCAACCGGCCCCCTCTCCGCGACCGGCGAGAAAGTTTTCGCCGAACTGGGCTGCGCCACCTGCCACCACGATGACTCTCAAGGCCGCGGCCCCAACCTGCGGGGAGTTTTCGGCAAGCCGGTTCAACTGGCAGATGGCCGCACCGTCACCGCCGACGAGAACTACGTTCGCCAATGCATCCTCGATCCGGGCGCGAGGCGGGTAAAGGGATTCCAGCCCATCATGCCCACTTTTCAAGGCCTGGTCAGCGAAGAACAGGTCAACGCGCTGGTCGCTTACATCAAGTCGATCTCCGCCGCCAAGCCGGGGAATGGCGCCAAAACGAGCGCCAACGCGGCCGCGCCCCCAGCCCCGGCAAACCTTCAACCTAAGGGAAGTCAGGTGCAATGAGTATGGAGATCGCGATACCTCAACCCGTCGAACGTGAAACCTACCTGAACAAGGAGTACGGCGTCTGGTCGTGGCTGCTCACCACCGACCACAAACGCATCGCCCTGCTCTATCTCATCTCGATCACGTTTTTCTTTTTCATTGGCGGATTTTTTGCACTGCTCATCCGCCTCGAACTGCTTACGCCCGCGGGGGACCTCGTCCAGGCGGACACCTACAACAAGCTTTTCACCATGCATGGGATGGTCATGGTGTTCTTCTTCCTGATCCCGTCCATCCCCGCCGTCCTCGGAAACTTCCTTGTGCCCTTGATGATCGGGGCCAAGGACCTCGCCTTCCCCCGCATCAACCTGCTGAGCTGGTATCTCTACATTCTTGGCGGGGTCATGATGCTGCATTGCATGCTGACCGGCGGTGTCGATACTGGTTGGACGTTCTACGCTCCCTTCAGCACCAACTTCACCAACACGAAAATCGTCGAAGCCGGACTCGCAATCTTCGTCGCCGGATTTTCCTCCATCCTCACCGGGCTGAATTTCGTTGTTACCATCCATCGCATGCGCGCACCGGGCATGACTTGGTCACGGCTGCCTCTTTTTATCTGGGCGCATTACGCCACCAGCATTATTCAGCTTCTGGGGACGCCGGTCATCGCCGTCACCATCGTAATGGTCGCCGCCGAACGCGCATTGCATCTCGGCATCTTCGATCCTAAACTTGGCGGCGATCCGCTCCTGTTCCAGCACCTGTTCTGGTTCTACTCCCACCCCGCCGTCTACATCATGATTTTGCCGTCAATGGGCATCATCTCCGAGATCATCGCCTGCTTCTCGCGCAAGCGCATTTTCGGCTACAGCTTCGTTGCGTTCTCATCCATCGCAATTGCCGTCTTCGGCTTTCTCGTCTGGGCTCACCACATGTTTGTGGCCGGCATGTCGGTCTACGCCGCGCTGGTGTTTTCTTTGCTGAGCTATGCCGTAGCCGTACCCTCCGCCATCAAAGTCTTCAACTGGACGGCCACTCTCTACAAGAGCTCCATCCACTACGACGCGCCCATGCTCTACGCCTTTGGCTTCCTCGGACTCTTCACCATCGGCGGACTCACCGGGCTCTTCCTCGCGGCGCTCGGTATTGACGTTCACGTCACCGACACCTACTTCGTGGTGGCCCACTTCCACTACATCATGGTCGGAGGCGCGGTGATGGGGTATCTGGGAGGAATGCATTTCTGGTGGCCTAAAATTTCCGGACGCCTGTATCCCGAAGGCTGGGCGCGCCTGGCCGCGCTGATCGTTTTCATCGGCTTCAACCTCACATTCTTCCCGCAATTCCTGCTCGGCTACATGGGCATGCCGCGGCGTTACTACGATTACAGCCACATGCCGGAGTTCCAGGTGCTCAACGTTTTATCGACTGCGGGTGCAACGGTTCTCGGCGTTGGATACCTGCTGCCCATGGTTTATTTCCTCTGGTCCATGCGATATGGCAAGCCCGCATCGGACAATCCGTGGAACGCCGCAGGACTCGAATGGAGAACCGTCTCCCCTCCGCCGACCTTTAACTTTGACGAAGAACCCGTCGTAACCTGGGA
>JAUTWY010000584.1 GCA_030838305.1 Acidobacteriaceae bacterium | reverse complement strand
GCTTTTCAATCTGTGACACCGCCAACTCAATCGCCTTGCCCCGTTCATCCGCCATGGGAGTGTGGCTCCTTTAAGATCGCCGAACTAATTTGCAGAAACTAATCTGGCCGGATTATACATACAGATCAAAGCGAATAAAAGGCGAATCTCGTAAATTGTTGTGAATAACTTTCCGCAAAGGGCACGTGGCGCCGGCCCCCTCGCCCGCGAAATCTATCCAAAAAGGGGAACGATATGGCGCCGCCATCCACTCGTGAAGCAAGCAAAAAAAGGTTTCACCGCTGCAGCAAATCCACCGGCGCCGTCACGTCGTTCACGCGAAAATACTTAGCCAGCGCCGGATACTTCCGCGCCACGGCCTCATACATCGCATAGGCGACGTTGCGGTAGGAAACATGCCCCGCTGGCGTGGTGCGCAGCTCAGAGATGTAGACCGCCTCGGCGAAGTCCATTTTGAACAGGGCGCGCTTGCGATAGGCTAGCGGAATCGCGTATTGCGAATTCTCTTCCGCCTCGTGCGCGTTGCGCGCGGCAAGCTTCTCTATTGCGGCTTGCACGCGCCGCATGGCGGCATCGTAGCGAGAACGCATGCCCGCATCTTCCACATCGAGCAGCATCTCGTATCCGTGCTGCGTGGTGAATCCCTGCATCACCTGGATGCAGCGACGGTGACGGTGCATGTCGCGGAAACCGCCCGTATCCATCAGGATGTCGAAGCGAAACTGCTGTCCCGCGCGGAAGGCGCGCAGCATTTCGTCGTGCGTGCCGCGATGGCGCAGGCCGAGGTCGATAATCTCGCGGCGGTAGCGCTCGCCTGAAACCTGCAGCGCCTGCCGAACTTGTCGATAGGAATGATGGCAGTGCTCGTAAAGCAACGTGGTCGCGATCTCAACTTCGAGCGGCTCCTCATCGAGCAGATCGACGATTGCCTTCGACGGCGCGACCGACTCGCTCTTCAACAGCTCGCGGGCGGCCTGCCGTAACTCACGGCGTGTTTCCATCTCATACGAATTCGGGTCAGCGTACTTCACCAGGGTCGGCGCGACCCGGACCTCATGCAGTAATTCCTGCTCCGCCCGCGCACCTAATTCCGGATTCACCGCCCGAATTTCTTCTACTAACTTCTTCAACGACTCGGCATTCACGTTGTAAGCCGCCGAAGTTGCCGCCTTCTTTAACGACTCGCCAAGCACGCGCACTTCCTTATGCGTATGCGAGAGCAGGTGCGCAACTTGGATTTCCAACGTCCGCGCGTTGACGATTTCCCCCAGCGACGTATTCGTAGCCAGCGGCAACAGGTAGCGTGTGATGTCGAACGCCCGCGCCTTCAGCGTCCGCTCATACGCCTCCGGCTTCATGTCGGCAGGCTTAGGAGTGATGCTGATCAAGTGCTGCGTCATGTGCGCCGACAGGCCCTCATATTCCGCAAAAAGACTGTCCAGCGTCTCCCGGTAGAGCTTCCGGGCTTCGTCGTCGGCCCCGAAGTCGGGCGTGTAGTAGCCGCTCTTTTTGAAATCCTGATAGCGGGTCGAGCGTTCCTGCCCGTCCCAGCGCGGCTCGTCGGCCAGTTCGATTGCCGCCAGAATCGAAAGCCGCTCGACCGCCAGCGCAATGTGCGCCAGGTCGGCAATGGAGCGGTGTCCGTATTGAAAATAAAATGTATTGAGAAACTTCTCCGCCTTCTGCGCGCTGATCTCGCGCAGCGACTCCTTCATCGACAATGCCGAGCGCGAATACTTCGCCATGGCATAAGCTTGAATTTCCGGCTCAACCCCATACACCGCGAACACCTCGGTGGAAGGAACGTCGGGCCTCAAGTTTTCCGGAGCAACCGGATTCTCCGCGCCCGATGCCGGCTGCGGCGACCGATGCCCGGAGCCGGACAAAGCCGAATCTGCAGTGGATGATTTCTGGTTGGAAGGCTCGGGCATGGCGATCACTTCGTTGACGGCAGTCTGGGACATGGGAGTGTCTCGCATGTTAATCGGCGAAGGCACAATGCGCAATGCGTTTCACCAGGCGATTCCCCCCCCCGCTGTGGATATCCTCACCGTTTGTGAAGTCTGGCAACGCGTTGCCTCCTCCCAATCGCGGACCAGCACCTTGCCCTACACTGGTGCGTGGATTCCACGCTCCAACATGTCGCCCATCGTCCGTGGCCGTTAGCTTCCGGCCCCTGGGTGATGAAGCAAATCTGGCACGATCTCCTGTTCGCCCACTGGCCGCTCTCGCCCGAAACAATGCGCGCTCTTGTTCCCGCGCAACTTACACTCGACACCTTCGCCGGCCAATGCTGGGTTGGATTAGCTCCCTTCCACATGAGCGGCATTCGCGCCCGCAGACTGCCCGCAATCCCCGGCCTCTCGCGGTTTCCCGAGTTGAACGTCCGCACCTATGTGACCTATGGGGGAAAGCCGGGCGTTTATTTCTTCAGCCTCGACGCCGCCAATCTCCCCGCCGTCTGGGCGGCACGCCACTTCTACCACCTGCCATATTTTCATGCGGCCATGACTTCGAGGGATCTCGGCGGGATCATTCAATACCACTCTCGCCGTTTGCACAGCGCTGCGGAATTCCGTGGACGCTATCGCCCCACCGGGGGCGTCCGCCTTGCCGCCACCGGCGCGATTGATCACTGGTTCACCGAACGCTATTGCCTTTACACCACTCATCGCGGCCAGGTTTATCGCGGCGAAATTCACCACCAACCGTGGCCCCTGCAACCCGCCGAGGCGGAATTAGAAATCAACACGATGGCCGCTGCGGCAGATATTGCGCTGCCCGCAACCGCGCCCTTATTGCTCTTCGCCCGTAAGTTGGATGTACTCATCTGGCCTCTGCGCCGCACCGAGTAGAGGCTGGCGGGTATAATTCCACGTTCCGAAGTAATGACGTCACCAATCAGAGAATCGTAGGCGATTCTGGAGCAACTCATGTCCCTTTCCGGACGCGTAGCCTTCGTCACCGGCGCATCACAAGGCATCGGACGCGCCTGCGCGTTGAAGCTTTCCGCAGAAGGCGCGACGATTGCCGTCGCCGCCCGCAATCAAGACAAGTTGAACGAACTGGTAAGCGAAATCACCGCCGCCGGCGGCAAGGCCGCAGCCTTCGCTCTCGACGTCACCGACGAAGAGCGGATCAAGTCGGCAATCAAATCGGCCATCGCCCAGTTCGGAAAGATCGATATCCTGGTCAACAACGCGGGCATCACGCGCGACCAGCTCGTCATGCGCATGAAGCGCTCCGATTGGGACGCGGTGTTGCAAACTAATCTCACCTCGGCATACCTCTGCACCCAACAAGTCACCAGTTCCATGCTCAAGCAGCGCTGGGGACGCATCATCAACATCGCCAGCGTCTTCGGCCAGATGGGCCAGGCAGGGCAGGCGAACTATGCCGCGTCCAAAGCCGGCCTGATCGGCCTGACCATGGCCATCGCCCGCGAACTGGGATCGCGCAACATTACTTGCAACGCCGTCGCTCCCGGTTTCATCGAAACCGCAATGACGGAAACGCTGGGCGACGAGTTCAAACAATCTGCCGCCAAACAGATTCCGCTCGGTCGCGTAGGCGCGCCCGCCGATGTAGCCAGTGCCGTAGCTTTTCTCGCATCGGACGAAGCCTCCTACATTACCGGCCACGTCCTGAACGTGAACGGCGGCATGCTAATGGGATAAGAAGCAGGAAATGAAAGCCCAAGACACAGTGCCGTTGAACTACCCGGGGACCTCTCTGACCCCTGTGTTAAAGCCTTTGACTTTCGTTCAGGCCGAGTCGCCCACCCAGATCGCGCAAGCCCGCGAACTATTCCTCGAATACGCCCAGTCCCTCGGCTTCAGCCTCGGCTTTCAGAACTTCGACAAAGAACTCGCAGCACTCCCCGGCGACTACGCCCCGCCGGAAGGCCGCCTGTTGCTGGTCGAGCACGACGCTCAACTTGCGGCCTGCGTCGCGCTGCACAAGCTGGAACCTGCCATCTGCGAAATGAAGCGCCTTTACCTGCGTCCACGGTTTCGCGGCAAGGGTCTGGGCCGCGCTTTAGCCGAACGCATCATCGCCGAGGCGCGCCAGATCGGCTACGCACGCATGCGCCTCGACACTGTCGAACCGATTATGAAAGATGCGGTCGCCATGTATCGTAAGCTCGGATTCAACGAAATTCCTCCCTACCGCCCGAACCCGATTGCGGGAGCGATCTATATGGACTTGGAATTGTGAATAATGAAAGGTTTTAGAACCATGAAGAAGATCTCTTTGCTATTCGTTGTCGCCTTATTCGCCTCCGCCTCGTTCGCCGCCGACGGTAAGCCAGTCTCCTACAAAAGCGGCAACGAAACCGTCCGAGCCAGGCTCTACACGCCCGCTGGCAAAGGACCATTTGCCGCCATCATCGTCATCCACGAATATTGGGGATTGAATGACTGGGTCAAGGAACAGGCCTCCAAACTGGCGGACCAAGGCTACGCGGCTCTTGCACTTGACTTATATCGCGGCAAGGTTGCCACTACGCCCGACATGGCGCACGAACTGATGCGCGGTGTCCCGGAAGACCGCGCCAAGCGCGATCTGCGCGCCGCCTTTAAATTTCTCCGGTCGCAATCCAATGTGAAGAAAAACCTCATTGGCGCAATCGGCTGGTGCATGGGCGGCGGCTATGCGCTCGATGTCGCGCTCCAGGAGCCAACTCTCGCCGCCACCGTCATCAACTACGGCCACCTCGCCACCGACCCCGCGGCGCTCAAGAAAATCAATGCTTCCATCCTCGGACTATTCGGCGGCCAGGATCAAGGCATCACGCCGGACGATGTGCATGAATTCGAGGCGGCCATGAAGCAGGCGGGTAAAAAGATCGAAATAAGGATCTACGATGATGCCGGCCATGCCTTCGAAAATCCCAACAACAAAAGCGGTTACCGCGCCGCAGACGCAACCGACGCGTGGAAACGAACCTTGGACTTTCTCGCCGCGAATTTGAAAAAGTAGTCGCGGGGTTGCCGCCGGCGCTCAGCAGCGGCAAATCTTTTGCTTATACAGCGTCTAACCTTCCTCTTGATCGCTTTTTGGAACATGCACTTATTTTATGGCACTAATTTCCACTTGCCAGAAAATCCCGATGTGGTTACTATGTCGCATCTGCAATGCTCCCTCAGATCAACATCGGCGAGACCATTCGAAACTACCGGCTGCAAAAAGGTATGTCTCAGGGAGACATCGAGAAACGCACCGGCCTTTTGCGTTGCTACCTTTCGCGCGTAGAAAACGGCCATACCATCCCTTCGCTCGACACGCTTTCAAAAATCGCCGGCGCCATGGAGATCGCGCTCTCGCAATTCTTCTCCGAATCCGGCAACAGCAACGGCTCCAAGGGATTGCCCCAGCTGTCCGACGACGAAGTTCGTTTCCTCAGCCAGGTCCGCCGCTACGCCACCAACCTCAATGACAGCGATCGCAAGCTGGTCCTCGCCATGGTCAAGAAAATGGCGGCAAATTCCAAGTAGCCAGCTCTTAGCCCTTAGCCCCAACCAAGCCCTTCGCTATTCGACTATCTGCGCCTGTTGACACTTCTCCACGCGTTTCCAACAGCCCACGCAACCTTCATTCCGCGTGGGATTCAGCCAAGAGCTAAGGCTAATAGCTAATCGCTGGGAGTACTTTCGTACCATGACCTCAGTGACCACCAGGTACCTCGCCCCCATCCCATCTTCTCACTACACTGTTATCTGGAGACTCCTGAGTGACCACCGATGAAGAACTGAATATTCTCGAGACCCAGCTCCGGCGGCTGAAGATCGAGTATGAAGTTTTCTTCAGCAACCCGACCAAGCGCCCGCCCACCGACATCGAGTGGAAGGTGCTCTCCCTGCTGCGCAAATTTTCCGACGGCGGACGCATGAGTTTCTCCCAACGCTTCCGCTACAACGAAATGGCCCAGCGCTATGCCATCTACAGCGATCTGTGGCGCAAGAAGTCACGCATCCGCGAAGAGGGCTACCGCCGTCCCCAGGACGCCCTTCTCGCCGTGCAGGGCGTACGCCCCGAGCCGGAGCATAAACCCCTGCATCCGGTGTACGGTCTCAGTCACGCTACGGCTGCCGCCGCCGGCGCCGAAGGCGATGCTCCAGTCACGTCCAAGCCCTTTACCCTTCACACCGCGAAGGATAAAGAGCGCGAGCAGGTCGAGCGCCTCTACAACACCCTGGTCGCAGCCAAAAAGAAAGCGGGAGAGAACGTCTCCGGCAATCTCGATTCCTTCACCTCTTTCGTGCGCAAGAAGACGGAAGAAATCCGCAAGCAGTATGGCTGCCAGGACGTTGAATTTTCCGTCGAGCTCACCGCCGGCCAAGTCAAACTGAAGGCCAAGGCGAGGTCGTAAGACGAGTTCCTAAGGATCACGATCAACCTGACATTCGCCCTCACCCTCAATCCACCCGACACGAGTCAGCAAATCCTTTTTACAATTTTTTGACAATTCTCCGTGCTCTGGCAGCCCGGGGACTTCATCTCACTGCCGCTGATGTCTAGCCCTCGCGGGTGACCGTTTCACCGCCTGGTAGAAAGACCCTGAGGTGACCTAATGACTCTCTCCAAGCTGCGGTGGTGGGCGCTCCCATCACTGCTGATCTGTTTCGTTCCGTTACTTGCCCTTAGTCAAAAAGCGGACACGGATGGCGGCGCCCCAGCAAGGCAAATCATCGTGCCCGACGAAGATCGGTTTGTTCCTTTCGCCATCACCGTCCGAGTCGGACAGCCCGTGATTTGGATCAACAACGATATCGATGACCACACTGTGGTAAGCGATGACGCATTCAACACTGCCGGCCATCGGGGAACGAATGTCCTTCTGAAAGCGAACGGTGGCACGTTTAGGCTGGCCTTCCGGCATCCTGGCGTATTCCCGTTCTACTGCCGCTTCCACGCCATGCTGGACGCTCACAACCAGCCCAAAGCCCCCGGTCCGGACGGCGGCATTCAAGACCCAAATGGCAACTACGGAACTCCCATGAACGGCGTCATCACCGTTGTGGGAGACGACTAAACCTTCACTTCGTCCCCTTTGTTCTCCACCACTCAGCCGCCCCAACCCGGTGCGGCTTTTTTGCTCCCTCGCCAGCTCGCGTGTCATTCCGAGCGCAGCGAGGAACCTTGGTTTCGCGTCCACCCCACCGACCCGACCAGTCGATAACCCGATTACTGATAGAATTTTTAGTCACTCCGCATTCATCTCCAATTTCTCTGAGGCCGATCATGTCCCGCACCGCCCCCAAGATCCAGCGCGCCATCCTCAGCGTCACCGACAAGAGCGGTCTCGTCGATTTCGCGCGCCGGCTCGCCGATCTAGGCATCGAACTCGTTTCCACCGGAGGCACCGCCAAGCTACTGCGCGATTCCCGCATCGCCGTCAAAGACATCTCCGAGCTCACCGGCTTTCCAGAAATGCTTGACGGCCGCGTCAAAACTCTCCATCCCAAAGTGCACGGCGGCATCCTGCATCGCCGCGGGAATCCCGCGCACACCGCCGCCGTCGCCGAGCATGACATTCCCGCCATCGACATGGTCGTGGTGAATCTCTACGCGTTTGAAAAAACCGCCGCCAAGCCGGGCGTAGCTTTCGAGGAACTGATCGAGAACATCGACATCGGCGGACCCTCCATGATCCGCTCCGCCGCAAAGAATTTTCACGATGTGGCCGTCGTCACTTCTCCCGCCGACTACCCTGCGATCGCCGATGAACTGGCCCGATCCGGTGCCAGCCTTTCCCTTGAAACAAAATGGCGCCTTGCGCAGAAAGCTTTCTCCACCACCGCCGCTTACGATTCCGCCATCGCCTCTACCCTCGAACGGGTTCCCGCGGATTTCCACTTGCTGTCCCCAAAGGAAACTTTCCCGCAAACCCTTCGCCTCTCCTTCCAGAAAACGCTCGACCTGCGCTACGGCGAAAACCCTCACCAGAAAGCCGCGATGTACTCTGACGGCTCCGGCGTAGGCGTCGCCAACGCCCGCCAGATCCAGGGCAAAGAACTTTCTTACAACAACATTGTCGATTTGCAGGCGGCCTGGGACCTCGCCCAGGAATTTAACGAGCCCGGATTCGCCGAACCCTTCTGCGCCATCATCAAACACACCAATCCCTGCGGCGCGGCCACCGGCAAGACTCTCGCCGAGGCCTACAAGCGCGCCTTGGAATGCGATCCCGTCTCCGCTTTCGGTGGCGTGATTGGGGTGAACCGTCCCATCGACGCCGACGCCGCCGAAGAAATGCACAAGCTCTTCCTCGAAGGAATCGCTGCCCCCGGCTTCGATGAAACCGCCAAAGGCCGCTTCGCCACGAAGAAAAATCTCCGCCTCCTCGAAGTCGTACCCGCGCCGCAGAAATGGACTCTCAAAAATATTTCCGGCGGAATTCTCTTGCAGGACAGCGACGCTCGCCCGTTGCAGGATGTCGACCTCAAAGTCGTCACCCAGCGCACTCCTACGCCAGAAGAAATCCGCGCTATGTTGTTCGCCTGGAAAGTCTGCAAGCACGTCAAGTCCAACGCCATCGTCTACGCACGTGGCGGACAAACAGTCGGCGTCGGCGCCGGTCAGATGAGCCGCGTCGATTCCGCCAAAATCGGCGCCATGAAAGCTCAACTGCCCCTGAAAGGGTCAGTCGCCGCCTCCGACGCCTTCTTCCCATTTCCCGACGGCGTCGAGGAGATCGCCAAAGCCGGCGCAACCGCCATCATTCAACCCGGCGGATCGCAGCGCGATGCGGAAGTCATCGCCACCGCCGACCGCCTCGGACTTGCAATGCTATTCACCGGCGTGCGGCATTTCCGCCACTAGTGCCCTCGAGATCGTTACCTTAGGAACGCGAATTTACAGAAGATGATGGATCGCCCCGAATTCCTTCGTGGTCCTTAATGTCCTTCGTGGTTAATGTCTTTGCCAAACTTGACGATCCGTCCCCGCAAGTCCCCTCGGTTGCTGTCCTTCGAGCCTCGCCGCAGCTCATTCAGACCCGCGTGTTTTTCCCAAATCCCGCCCAGATCGGGTTAGAATTAAGAAACACCATCCCGGGCGGTCTTGCATCCAATGATTATGTTTCCCGGGAGTGCGCAGGGCTCCAAGAGATCAAGATCGTCAGAAATCATTCCAATTTTGTCAGGTCGAGCATGAATAGAATTTTTCGCTCTCTTTTAGCTTTATCGGTTCTCGCGGCGGCTGCGGTCGCGCAACAAACTCCGTTATCCCCCGCCGAGCCGAAGACGTCCGACTCCAAGAGCGCCCAGTCCAAGTCGCCGCAGGCTTCGCCGCGCAAAGTGGACCGCGCCGCCGCCTATTACCACTACACCGTCGCCCACATGTACGAGGAGCAGGTCACCGTCTACGGCCGCAGTGAACTCGCGAATAAAGCCCTCGAAGAATACCGCCTGGCCATCGAGGCCGACCCCTCTTCCGAATTCCTTACTTCCGGCTTGGCCGAGCTTTACGTCAAGACCGGACGCATCCGCGACGCCGTCCTCGAAGCCCAGGACATCATCAAACACGATCCCAACAATATCGAAGCCCACAAGCTGCTGGGACGGATTTATCTGCGCTCTCTCGGCGATATGCCGGGCGGTGGGAATGGTTCCGACAATGTGCTCAAACTCGCCATCGAGCAGTACGAACAGATCGTCAAGATCGAGCCCAACAATATCGACAACCATCTTCTGCTCGGCCGCCTCTACCGCCTGAACAACGATCTGCAAAAGGCGGAAAATGAACTCAAGACCGCGGTGAAACTCGATCCCAGCTCAGAAGAAGCTGTCACCACTCTGGCTCTCCTGTACACCGACGAAGGCGACAGCACTCACGCCCTACAAGTACTTAGTTCCATTCCCGACACTGGCCGCTCCGCCAAGCTCTATTCCGCGCTGGGCGCCACTTACGAGCAGCGCAAGGATTACAAGAGCGCCATCGACGCCTACAAACACGCCATCCGTTTGGATCGCGACAATCTCGATGCCATTCGCGGGCTCGCCGAAAATCTTTTGAACGATGGCCAGGTCAACGCCGCCCTCGACCAGTACAAAGTTATTGCCGACGCCAATCCGGAAGACGCGCAAACTTACCTGCGGATTTCCGAGATCTACCGCCGCCAGGGCAAGTACGACTCCGCGCTCGATAGCCTGAAGAAAGCCCAGGCCATGGTTCCCGACGCTCTTGAGGTTCCATACAACATCGCGGTGGTCTATCAAGCTCAGGGCCGCTACGACGAAGCCGTGAAACTTTTGCAGGATCTGCTGAAGAAAACCGAGAAAGCTGAAAACAGCTACTCGCAGGCCGACCGGAACAATCGCGCCATCTTTATCGAGCGCCTGGGAATGGTTTATCGCGACCAGGAAAATTATCAAGCGGCCGTGGACACGTTCCGCAAGATGATCCCGTTCGGCGACGACAACGCCCGCACCGGCTATCAGGATGTCATTGATACCTACCGCGAAGCCAAACAGTGGCCGCAAGCCACCGCAGCCGCCAAAGAGGCCGCGCAGAAACTGCCTAACGACCGCGAACTGCGCATGGTGCTCGACGCTCAACTCGCCGACACCGGCGACCCCGAAAAGCCTCTCGCCGATGTGCGCTCCCTGCTCAAAGGCACTCCCGAAGATCGCGAGGTCTACTTACGCCTGGCGATCATGAACACGCGCCTGAAGCGCTGGAGCGAGGCCGAAGACGCTCTCAACAAAGCCGAGCAATTGTCCAACAAGGCTGAAGACAAAGAGTACGTCTACTTCCTCCGCGGTTCCACCTACGAGCGCCAGAAGAAGTACGACGAGGCCGAAACCGAGTTCAAGAAAATACTGACCGCCAATCCGCAGAATGCCATGACCTTGAACTATCTCGGCTACATGAATGCCGATCGTGGCGTGCAGCTCGAAGAGTCGCTCGGCTTAATCAAGCAAGCGGTGAGCATGGAACCCAGCAACGGCGCCTACCTCGATTCCCTGGGATGGGCCTACTTCAAACTCGGCAAGTATGATCTTGCCGAAGAGACGCTGAACAAAGCGTCCTTGCGTATGGGCTCTGATCCCACGGTGCAGGATCACTTAGGCGATCTCTACCAGAAGACGGGCCGCCTGAAACTGGCCGCCGCTCACTGGGAGCGCGCCGTTGCCGAATGGAACAAGACCGTGCCCGCCGAAATAGACACAGATCTGCAGGCCTCAACTCAGAAAAAACTCGATGCCGCGAAAGTCCGTTTGGCCAGGGAAGGGCCGGGGAATCAGTAGTCAGTACGCAGATCGGTATTGGGTTTACTCGCAACTCCGTACCAGGTACTCGGTACCAGCATGTTAAACTCCGACCATGCTGGCCGCCTACGCGGTCCATGTGGAACACTCCCGCGGACGCCGCTTCCCTGAACCGCCGCATCCCTATCGCAACGACTTCCAGCGCGACCGCGACCGCGTCATCCACGCTCGCGCTTTCCGCCGCCTCGAAGATAAGACTCAGGTTTTCACTCGCCGCTACTCTGACCACTTCCGCAACCGCCTCACTCACACCATTGAAGTCGCGCAGATCACGCGCACTGTCGCCGGAGCCCTCGGCCTCAACGTGGACTTGGCCGAAGCCCTGGCCCTGGTGCACGACCTCGGCCATCCTCCCTTCGGCCACGCCGGCGAAAAAGCTCTCGACGCCGCCATGCGCGCCCACGTCCTTTTCTTCGACCACAATCTTCATGCTCTGCGCATCGTCGAGGATTTCGAGCAGCGCTACGCAGCCTTTCGCGGCCTGAATTTAACCTTCGAGATGCGCGAAGGCATCATCAAACATTCCCGGGATTACGCTGCGGCGCAACATCCAGAACTTGCAGAGTACCTGCTCGACCAGCGCCCCCCGCTCGAATCCCAACTCATCAACCTGACCGACGAAATCGGCTACAACACCGCCGACCTCGACGACGGATACGAAGCCCACCTGCTGACCCTCGAACAAATCCGCGGCGGCATTCCCGTCTTCGAACGTTTCTTCCGCGAAGTCGAGCAGGCTTATCCCGATGCTGCCGATAAGCTGAAATTCAATGAAGCCGTCAAAAGCGTCTTCAATCGTCTGGCTGGCGATTTAATTACGAACACTCAGTCTCGGCTGAATAGAGCCGGAATCGAAACTCTCGCCGATGTCCGTCTCCACCCCGAGCGGGTCGCCGCATTCAGCCCCGATGTGGAAGCGGAACGCAAGCAGATCAAGGACTTCCTCTGCGAAAATCTCGACTACAGCCCGTCCCTGGCAGGAGAAAAAGACGATGCCGAACGCATCGTCACCGAACTTTTCGCCTTCTGGATGGGTAACCCCTCAGCCCT